>JAWVFS010000322.1:0-10590 GCA_033855795.1 Solirubrobacteraceae bacterium
GGGGTGGTCAGCTGGGACGGGCCGGTCCCTAGCGTCGTAGGGCGCGGGCGCTCGCGCGGGCGAGTCCGGGTGCTCGGCGGGCCAGTACCCGCGCGAGGCGCTCATTCAGATCGGGAGCTGTGGGCGCCAGCTCGGCTGCCGAGGGACCGCTGTCGAGACGGGCGCCGTCGTGAGCCGCGAACAGCGCCCATTCCCCAGGTGCGCCCTTGAGCGTGTGATCGCCTCGCGGCTCGAAATCGATCTTGGAGCCGACGACCAGATCCTTGACGGTGCTCGAAACGAGGATCTCGCCGGCGCCCGCCTTCGCCATGATCCGCGCGCCGATATGGACGGCCAATCCGCCGATATCCCCGCCGCTGAACTCGCACTCGCCGGTGTGCAGGCCAACCCTGATTTCGATCCCGATCTCGTGAAGGTGGTCGCGGGCCGAGCGGGCGCAGCGGATCGCCCGCGCCGGACCGTCGAAGGTGGCGAGAAAACCGTCGCCGGTGTGTTTGACCTCTTTGCCCTGGAAGCGGTCGAGTTGCCCGCGGACTATTGCGTCGTGGCGATCGAGAAGCTCGCGCCAGCGGCTGTCGCCGATATCTGCCGCCTGCGCAGTCGAGCCCACGATGTCGGTGAAAAGGAACGTCGCCAGTAGGCGGTCGGGTTCGCGCGCACCCCGCGCCCCGGTCAGAAACTCCTCGATCTCCTCGGCGATCCGGTCCGCGTCGTGGGTGAGCGGCAGGTGATCGACCCCATCCAGCTCGACGAACCGCGCGCCCGGTATGTGCTCGGCCGCGTAGCGCGCATTCTCGATCGGAATCACGCTGCCTGTGTGATGGATGATCAGGGCCGGGACGCCGATCGTCGGCAGGACGTCGCGGACGTCGCCTTGCACGAACGAGTTCCAGGTGGCCAGCGCCATGCCCGGGCTCATCGAGGCCCGCTCGAAAGCGCCGTACATGCGGCGCTCGAATGGGTTCGCCGCCAAGCTCGGGGCCCCGAGGTCGAGCCCGTAGCCCTCACCCCAATGCTCGATGCTCTCGCGCACCCGGCGGTCGACCTCCAGCCAGCGCTCACCGGCGGGGTTCTGCTCCGGATCGAGCAGCCCGCATATCCACGCCTCGTACATGACCAAGGCGGTCGACCGCTCGGGGTGCGCCGCGGCGAACAGGGCCGCCATCGCGCCGCCCTCGGAGTAGCCGACCAGCGCCGCGCGCTCGGATCCGACTGCGTCCATCACCGCCCGGATGTCGTCCATGCGCTCCTCCAGCGTCGGCGCACTCGCTACCGGATCCGACAGGCCGACGCCGCGCTTGTCGAAGACGATGACGCGCGCGAACTGCGCCAGGCGCCGAAGGAAGCGGGTCAGCGTCGGCTCGGTCCACTGGAAGTCGAGGTGCGAAGCCCAGCCGAAGGTGAAGACCAGGTCAAGCGGACCTTCGCCCACCACCTGGTAGGCGATGTTCAGCTCGCCGCTCTTCGCGTACTGGGTCTTGGGCTGCATCCGGTCCGTCCCCGGTCAGCCTACTGCGCGGCGTGCCTCACGAAATCGGGTGCGCAAACCCGGTGTAGGGTCGCGGCGTGGACGCGTCGAAGAGCCCGCGATGGCCGCCGCATGATCCGCCAATCGGCTTTCTGGGCGCGCTCGACGCGAAGCAGGCGAAGGATCTCCACGACCGCGGCATCCCGCGGCGGTTTCGAAAGGGCCAGGCGCTGTTCCATCAAGGTGGGGTATCCGATCGGGTGCTGGTGGTTCTGCGGGGCCGGATTAAGATCTCCAGCGTCAGCGAGACCGGCAAGGAGATCGTCCTCGCTTTCCGCGGTCCCGGTGACCTGCTGGGCGAGCTCTCCGCGATCGACGGCGAGCCGCGCTCTGCGAGCGCCGCGGCGATCGAGCCGGTCGAGGCGCTGACACTCGCAGCGAGTGATTTCCAGGCCTACCTGCGAGACCACGCCAAGGTCGCCCTGCTGCTGTTGGAGATGGTTAGCCGCCGGCTTCGCGATGCCGACCGAAAGCGCGTCGAATTTGGCGCTCATGACACCGTCGGCCGCGTCGCAGCGCGGCTGGTCGAGCTGGCCGAACGCTACGGAGAGCCTGTGACCCGGGGCCTGCAGATCGGGCTGCCAATCTCTCAGGAGGAGCTCGCGGGATGGACCGGCTCGTCCCGCGAGGCCGTCAGCAAGGCTCTGCGATCCCTGCGGCGGGTCGGGTGGGTGCTCACCGAGCGCCGCCGGATCACCGTGCTCGACCTCGAGGCCCTGCGTCGCCGCTCGGCCTGAGCGGCGCACAGGGCCTCGGGGCCATAGGAGCGGGAGGCGGGTCAGCTGGGCAGGCCCTGAGCGTTCTCCGCATTGACCGCGAAGTACTCGTTGCTGCTGATCTCGCCCGCCGCTCCCTCGACGACCTGCTTCACCGTGTCGACGGAGTCCGACTCCCAGATGCAAACGGCCCTGGTGCCGTCGGCGTTCGGAGCCACGGTGGGAAGCGACGTGCCCGCAGGCATCTCGAGCTGACCACCCCAGAACTGCTCGGGATCCGAGACGGAATGAATCGCGATGACGTACATCTGACCTCCTTCGGTCGGGTCTGCCGGGCCCGGTGTGCCCATGGCACGGGCTTGTTTGGCGTGTGGCCAATCTCCCGCACCGGGGTCGCCGCTTCCACGCAATCCGCCACGCCGCGAACGTGCCGAAATGCATGCTTTACGGCGATGCGCTCAAGACACCGATGCTGCGGGCTGACCGCGCGCGGCCCAGGTACTCGTTCAGGGCCTCGGTCTTCTGGATGTCAGCCCGGCACAGCCGGTTCCCCCCGAGCGGGTGTGTGGCGCCCTGCTTTCCGCGCAATCCAGGACGCTCGCAGACCCACTCAACCTCTGGTCTGGTCGACAAGCGGGAGCGATTCGCGCCGGCTCGCAAGCCCGCTGACAGACTTGCGGCTAGCCTGCATGGATGCCGTTGACCGCATTAACGTCCGCGGAAATCTCGCTTCCTGGCACCCCCGACGCGCTACGAGTCCGTGAGAGGATCGCGGCACTCGCCGACACCGTCGATGTCGTCGGGCTGACGGACAACCATGCGGGCCAGCCGCGCATGTCGCCTCTGGCGGCAGTCGCCTTGGCGCGCGAACAAGGCGTCGAGACGATCGTTCACGTCTCATGTCGCGACCGCAACCGACTAGCGCTGCAGTCGCAGGTTGTCGGCGCGGCAGCACTTGGTTCGGAAGGCGTCCTCTGCCTCTACGGCGACCCAGTCGAGGGCGTCCCGCATGTGCAGGACCTCACGACGACCTCGCTCATAGCCGAGGTCAAGCGGTGGGCAGCCCCACACGAACTGGCCCTTGGTGCCGTGGTTAACCCTTTTGCGCAGGATCTCGACCGGGAGATCCGACTGCTCGAACGCAAGTGCGCTGCAGGAGCCGAATTTGTTCAGTCGCAGATGATCTTCGACCTCGACAGGCTCCGCGAATTCCTCAAACGAACCGAAGACCTCCTGGCCGACATTCGCTTCTATGCCAGCGTCGCGATGCTCCGAAACCAGCGCATGGCAGACCGAGCGCGCGGCTTGCCCGGCTGTCTGCTCCCAGACGCGATGTACCGGCAAATCAGCACGGGCGGCGGGCTCGAGGTCGCCACAGAGCTCGCGACGCAACTCGCCAGGATCCCGGGAGTCGACGCCCTCCACATCTATCCGCTAGGCGCGGAGGCCGCCACACGAGAAGTGGCGGCCACCTTCCGCAGCGCGCGTGGAGTCCCAGCCCATCGGCGCTGACGCTTGCGCCTCGCGTGGGCGGGGTTGGCCTGAGCACAGCGAATACAGCGAGGCAGGTCTCGTGGGTCCAAGATTTGGGGACCTGCGTTTCGCCAGAAGCAGGGAGCTGATCCGGCCGGCATCCATGGAACCAGGGAGGAGACGGCGTCCGCGTTTCCCGTGCTCGCTGTCGCCCGACGCGAGTGCCCGAGAGCTGTCCGCGGCGCGCCTGCGCGGACGAGAAGCGTAAGCGAGTCGATCCCGTCACCAGGTAGCGCGAGACGAATGTCTTACGTCAAGTTGTACCCCGCGCTGCGCTTTCGTCTGCGTCCGGGCCGGCACGCTCCAGACCGACACCCGGGCGCTCGCACTCGGGCTAAAGCCGGTGCGTGGCGTCCTGGTTCCCGCCGGTGATACTTCGACGTCTATCGGCGACTCGCGCCGGTCGGCGAACGAGAGGAGTGACGATGCCGCTCTATCTGTCGAGGTTCAGCTATACGCCGGAGACTTGGGCCGGGCTGATCGGCAACCCGGAGGACCGTCGAGAGGCCGCTCAGTCGTACATCGAGTCGGTCGGTGGGAAGCTCCACGGGTTCTGGTACGCCTTCGGCACACACGACGGCTACAACCTCTGGGAGGCCCCAGACAACGTGTCGATGGCCGCGGTTGCGCTGGCTATTAGTGGGGGCGGTGCGCTGAGCTCGTTCGAAACGACAGTCCTCCTGACCGTCGACGAAACGATGGATGCGCTGCGCAAGGCCGAGCGAGTCCAGTACCGACCGCCCAGCGCATAGCGTCTCGCGCGCCGCGCGGTCGAGCAAGACGTCCGCGCCTGAGCGCGCGGAAGGCTAGATCGCAACAGAGGGCGGGCGCGATCGGACGGCGCGAGACCAAGGTGAAGGTCTGTCCGTCGGGTGATCGTCGCGCAGGAAATGGGCGTTCCATCGGCGTGGGTCGCTTGCTTGTGCAGAGACGACGGCGGGATACTGGGCGGGCGATGTCGCCGGGCTAGCCGCGTCGTTCAGCTTCCAATACGGATGAATGGAGACGACGTGCGGCTTAAATGGATTGGCGCCCGGATGACCTACGCGAACGTCATGGCGACGGTCGCAGTCTTCTTGGCGCTCGGGGGTGGGGCGTATGCGCTGAGCGGCATCCCGGATCGCGGCGGGGTGTTTCACGGCTGTGTCGCCACGTCCGGCGCCTTGCGTGTGGTCGCCAAGGCGTCTTCGTGCCGGAAGGCCAAGACCGTCAAGCGCGGGACGCGACGCGTGCGTATCCCCGGCGAGTCGGCTATCGCGTGGAATCAGCAGGGACAGCGAGGCATCTCGGGCGTCCAGGGCATCCAGGGCCAGCAGGGCAATCCAGGGACGCCCGGCGGACCTGGCGCTAGCGCGACCAAGCTTTTCGCCTGGGTCCGGGACGCGGGGTCATCCACCGCCCCTGTGGTCCAGTACGGCTCTGGCGTCAGCAGTGTCGCGGACACGACCGTGGCGGGCTCGTACAACGTCACCTTCGACCGCAGTCTGGACAACTGCGTCGTATCCGTCCAACCCGGCGCCGGCGCACCGAGCGGCGGGACAACCGGTGTGGACGGCAATGAGTTTGCCAGCACGACCATGAGTGCTGGCAGCGGCGTGGTCAGCGTTAATTTCGATAAGCCTGGCTTCACCGCCGCTGACACGTCGTTCTTCATCACCGCCCTCTGCTAGCTCGCCATCCGGCTCCTCGAAGCCGTGGGCTGCGGGAGTAGGCGGCGGCTCACGTCGGCACCGCGACCCGCAGCGGCGGGATCGGAACCGCCGAGACAAAGTGGGTCGTAGAAGAAGGTGTACGACCAGCCCGTTAACCCAGGTGCGCCCATGCCCCATGCGGCCGAGCCATCCTGTCCTGCCGGGCGCCGCGACTCCCGCGGCTTGAGATCAACTCGCCGCGTTGAGCGCGGCCCGCAGCGCAGCGATGTCGGGCGCGCCGAAGACGACCCGATTTTGCGTGGCCACGTAGATGAGATCGAGGTCGACACCCGCCCGGGCGATCTTGCGGGTGAGGTCCGCCAGCACCCCGGGGCGGTCCTCCACGTCGACCACCACGACCTCGCGCTCGCGCGTGACCGCAAGCTGGGAAATGGCCAACGCGTGCTTCACGGCCTCGGCGTGCGGGACGAGGATGTGGAGCTCAGCCCGTTCGCCTGGTCCGACGCACGTGGCCGCGGCGATATTCACCCCGGCATCGCTGATCGCGGCCGCGACTCGAGCCAGTGCTCCTGGCGTGTTCTCCACGTCGATCACCAGGTCGGCTGCCACGCGCTTACCCTCGCAGACTTCGCGGGCGGTTAGAGTCACGCCCGTGCGCTACCGCAAGCTGGGCGATTCGGAGCTCGAGGTCTCGGAGATCTCGCTCGGTTCGTGGCTGACCTTCGGGGAGGGCGTCGAGCGCGACCAGACCGAGGCGTGCACGCGGGCGGCGTTCGACGCGGGCATCAACCTGTTCGACACCTCCAACGCCTACGGGCGAGGCACGGCGGAGCAGGTCTGGGGGGAGATCCTCTCGGACTTCGAGCGGGACTCCTACGTGCTGGCGACCAAGGTCTTCTTCCCGATGACCGAGGAGGATCGCGGCCTCTCGCGCGCGCAGATCCACAAGCAGCTCGACGCCTCGCTCGCCCGCCTGCAAACCGACTACGTCGACCTGTACCAGTGCCACCGCCCGGACCCGGAGACGCCCATCGAGGAAACGATGGAGGCGCTCACCGAGGTCTGCGAGGCCGGGAAGGTCCGCGAGATCGGCTTCAGCGAGTGGACGGTGGAGCAGGTCCAGGCCGGCCTCGAGGTTCCCGGCGCTCGGAAGTGGGTCTCTTCACAGCCGCAGTACAACGCGATCTGGCGGGCGCCCGAGGCCGAGCTGATCCCGTTCTGCGCCGAGCACGGCATCTCGCAGATCGTGTGGTCCCCGCTCGGCCAGGGTGTGCTGACCGGGAAGTACCGGCCCGGCGAGGAGCACCCCGCGGACTCCCGCGCCCGCAGCGACGCGATGGGCTGGGCGATGGACCGCTACCTCACCGACGAGGTGCTCGAGGCGGTCCAGCGGCTGGTGACGATTGCCGACGGGGCCGGGCTCAGCATGGCCACGATGGCGCTCGCGTGGGTGCTCCGCGAGGAGAACGTCGCGTCGGCCATCATCGGGGCCTCACGGCCAGAGCAGGTCCACGCCAATGCCGAGGCCTCCGGCGTCGAGCTCTCCCCGGACGTCCTCGACGCGATCGACGAGGCCCTGGGCGACGTCGTGATCCGGGGGCCGGTGCTCGCGGCCTTCGTCCAAGAGGGCGTCAAGCACCGCTAGGTTCGCTCGCCCGCAGACGGGAAGGACTGGGAGATGCCCAGTCCTGAAGCAGTGGAGCTCTGGAGGACGTTGCGCGCGGCCCCGGATCCCGAGGATCTGGAGCTGGAGGAGCAGCGCGACGCCGACGAACTGGTCGAGGATGCTGCGAGCGAACCCGCGGGCGTCCGCTATGACCCGGCGGCGCCGCTCGAGGGCCTCTGGGCTACGCCCGAGAGCTGGGATGGTCGCTCGACCGTCCTCTACCTGTTCGGCGGTGGCTATGTGGCCTCCTCACCCGCCACGCGGAGGACGCTCGCCGGGCACCTGGCGCGCGCTGCGGGGGCTCGCGTGGCGGTGCCCGACTATCGCCTCGCGCCCGAGCATCCGTTCCCCGCAGCCCTCGAGGATGCGACCGACGCGTACCGGTGGCTGATCACCGAAGCGGGGGTCGACCCGCGAACCGTGGCCGTGGCGGGCGACTCAGCCGGGGGCGGCCTGGCGCTCGCGACCATGCTTTCTGTACGCGGCGAAGGCCTCCCGCTTCCCGCGGGAGCCGTGGCCATCTCGCCCTGGGTCGATCTGGCTCTGGCCGGCGAGAGCCTGGACGCGCAAGCGGACACCGATCTCACCGTCACGAGGGCCGATCTCGAGCGCAAGGCGCGGGAGTACCTCGACGGGGCCGACCCGCGGAACCCGCTGGCATCTCCGCTCTACGGAGACCTCACGGGCCTCCCGCCGCTGCTCGTGGTCGTCGGCGCCGACGAGGCGCTGCTCGACGACTCGATCAGGCTGGTGCGGAAGGCCGGCGTGGCGGGGGTACAGACGACCTTGATCATCGAGCCCGAAATGCAACACGCCTTCCCGATCTTCGCTGGCAGGATGCCCGAAGCCGACGCGGCGATTGCCGGAATCGGCGAGTGGATCCGCCGGCGCCTGACCCCTTCGGCTTGAAAGGGGGTCAATCCGCGGGCGCGGGCTGCCCGCCGGTGACGTTGGTCGGACCTGTCCCCGCCGGCGTCGTGCCGGTCGTCGGCCGTTGCGCCGGGCGTTCGCGGGAGGTCGGCTGTTTGATCGGCGCGGGGCGGGGGCGCCGCGGCGCGATCCTCTTCGGCTGCCGCGTCGGTGTGCGGCGCGTCAGCACACGAGCCTTGGAGGGCCGGCGCTGGATCGGCGTGGTGCCTGTCGCGGTGCCACCCACTGGGGCGGCGGACGCCTCCGCAGCCGTGTCGGTCGGCGGCGGCGGCGGCGAACGGCGCCGGGCGGTCCGCGGCGCCGCGGGCGGAGCGGACGCCAGGGCTCCCTGCGGCGCCAGCGGTGTTGCGAGGCGCGCCCTCGCGGCCGTGGAGCTTCCGCCGGCCGACAGGAGCAGAGCCACCAGTGGCAGCGCGATCAGCGCGGCGGCCACAGCACCGGCCATCACCGGACGGCGGCGCACGGCCGAGCTCGCGGCGTCGACCGTGGGGGGCAGCTCGTCCCGGGCCCACCGAGCAGCCGCCGCGGCCGCCTCCAGCACCTCACCGCCGAGCCGGTTCAGCTCACGGCCCAGGGGCACCGTGCGCCCCCGCCGCCGGCCGACACTCCGCGGCTGGATAGGGCTTTCAGTTGCCTCGCCGGCGCCCGTCCCGGCTCTGATCGCGCCGTCGACGATCACGATCGGATGCTCCGCCGGCCCCGCGTTGTGCCGCTCGCGCCGCGGCAGGCCGTAGAGGCGTTCGTAGATCTCGGTTTCAACGTCGAGTTCGGCCATCGGCACCCACTGTGATCAGGGGGAAACCTCCCGTCCCTAGGCTACTCCGCCGTACGCGAAAAGCTCGACCCGTACGCGAAAAGCTCGACCCGGTAGTCGTCCGGGTCGGCGACCTGGACACGGACGAAGGCGCCGTCGTCCTGCCACTCCGTCTCCGGGACGCCCGCCTCGCGGAGGCGCTCGCGCGCCGAGTGGACCTCGTCGGGCCGATCGAGCTGAAAGCCGAAGTGGTTCGTGCGCGGCAGCTCCCGCGGTACCTCGCCCTCGCTCAGCGCGAGCAGCGAGCCGTCCCGCGTGCCCAGGATCAGGAGGTGCGGGTCGTCGTGCACGCGCTCGTTGAGACCGAAGTGCTCGGCGTAAAAGGCCGCGGAGCGCTCCCGGTCGCCGACGGTCAAAGCCACATGGTTCAGCGGCATGACGCGCTACGCGACGGCCGGCGCCACCCGGCGCCCGATCTGGGCGATCGCGTCGAGGTCGTGGTGGAGGAGGTGCTGGAGCATCACGCGCTCGACGCCGGCGGCGGCCAGCTCCCGCAACTGCTCCGTGGCCTCGTCGAGCGTTCCCGTGACCCAGGCCTCCGGGACGCTTTCGAGGAAGCTCTCCGCGCCGCCCTCGTGGCCGCGCCACTCGGCGAGCCGGCCGGCGCGGTCCGTGAGCTCGGCGCGGTCCTCGCCAACGAGCCAGCCCGTCATCAGCGACAGCGGGATCGCGTCGCGGCCCTCCTCGCGGCAGGCATCGTCGAGCCCGTGCCGGATTGCCGCGCACTCCTCGGTCGTCTTGTAGACGGTGTTGTACTCGTCGGCGAACCGGGCGCCGAGGGCCAGGCTGCGCGGGCCGCCGCGGCCGCCGAGGATCAGGTTCGGGCGGGGTCGCTGCACCGGCTTGGGCAGCGCGTCGAGCTCGCGGATCTCATAGCGCTGACCCTCGAAGGAGAACGGCCCGTCCGCCCATTCACCGGAGACGATCTGAAGCTGCTCCTCGAGCTGGGTGAGGCGCTCGGCAAAGGACGGGAAGGGGAACCCGTAGGCGACGTGCTCGGCGTCGAGCCATCCGGTGCCCATCCCGAGCTCGACGCGGCCGCCGGAAACGTGGTCCGCGGTGGCGACCACCTTCGCCAGCTCGGAGGGATGCCGGAACGTCGCCGGGGAGACCAGCGTCCCCAGGCGCACCGTGCTCGTGACGGCGGCGAGCGCCGCGAGCGTCGCCCACGCGTCGAGTGACCCGCGGTCCGCGTGTCCCTCGACCGACAGGTAGTGGTCCGAGCGGAACAGCGCCTCGACGCCGTGCTCCTCGCACGCGCCCGCGAGCGCCTGCCAGTCCTCCCAGGTCACCCCTTCCTGGCCCTCGATCATGAGGCTCACGCGCATCGGGCAAACCATCGCATGAACCCGCCGTTCCGGTGGTGCTGGTAGTACTCGGTCAGGAGCGACCTCTCCCCGTGCCCAACCGTCTCCAACTCGAGAGCACCCGCCTCGGTAACCGGCTCGAACGCGGTGACCCGCTCTGGCCCGCCCAGCTGGCCGTCGCCGGGGCGATCGCGCTTCACCTCACGCTGTCGCAGAAGGTCGTCATCGGGCCGACGTGGCTGGTCCCGGGCGTCGAGGGTGTACTGCTGCTGGTGCTCGTTGTCGTCGCGCCGGCCCGCGCGGCGAAGCGCAATACCCGCGAGCGGCGCTTCGCCCTGGTCGTCATCGGCCTCGTGAGCCTGACCAACATCGTCTCGCTCGTCCTGCTCGTCCACTACCTGATCAACGGCGGGAAGGCGGGCGGTCACAGCCTGATCCTGTCGG
>JAWVFS010000323.1:0-2664 GCA_033855795.1 Solirubrobacteraceae bacterium
TCGTGCGTGAGCGCGAACTGCCCCGGCTCCAGAAGCTCCACGTCGGAGTGCAGCGACGCCCAGGCATCGAGGGTGCTGCGCCCCGGCTCGACCGCGACGAGAATCGTGCGCGACGCGTGGTACCGGCCGACCCCCTCGAGCCGGTTCTGGATCTCGCCCTTCCACTCTCGGTCGACGATGGCCACCATGTTGAGCACGCGCGCGGGCACGTAGCCCTCGTGCTGCTCGTAGCGCATGTGCAGGAGGCGGCGCAGCGCCGCCTCGATCGTGTCGGGCGAGCAGTCGCGGGCGCTCCAGACCTCTTCGCTCACAGCGTCCGCCAGTGATGCCCCGGCTCGAGCAGGGCCTCGGCCTCCGGAGGCCCCTGCGAGCCGGCCGGGTACTGGGGAATCGGGCCGCCCGCCTTCTTCCAGGCCGCGAGGATCGGGTCGATGATCGACCACAGCGCGTCGACCTCGTCGTCGCGCGTGAACAGCAGCGCCTCGCCCCGCATGGCGTCGAGGATCAGGCGCTCGTAGGCCTCCGGCGACTGGGACAGGAACGCGGTCCCGTAGCGAAACTCCATGTTCACCGGGCGGATGCGCATGCGGGCGCCGGGGATCTTCGCCCCGAGTGTGAGCGACACGCCCTCGTCGGGCTGCACCGTGAGGATCAGCTCGTTGGGCTGCACACCGAGCGAACCGCCCTCCTGGAAGGCGAGGTGCGGGACGGGCTTGAGCGTCACCACGATCTCGGTCAGCTTGCGCGGCAGCCGCTTGCCGGTGCGCAGGTAGATCGGCACGCCGGCCCAGCGCCAGTTGTTGACGGTCAGGCGCAGCGCGGCGTAGGTCTCGGTGAACGAGTCGGGCGGCACGCCGTCCTCCTCGAGATAGCCCTTGACGGGCTCACCGGCGACCGCCCCGGGGCCGTACTGCGCGCGCACGGCGATCTGCGAGACCTCCTCCGGCGTCGGCGGCCGGACCGCCTGCATGACCTTGACCTTCTCGTTGCGCACCTGGTCGGCGTTGAAGGCGGTCGGCGGCTCCATGCACAGCAGGGCGAGCAGCTGGAGCATGTGGTTCTGGACGAGGTCGCGGAGGGCGCCCGCATGGTCGTAATAACCAGCGCGCGTCCCGATCCCGAGGTCCTCGGCCGCCGTGATCTGCACGTAGTCGATGTAGTTCCGGTTCCAGACCGGCTCGAACATGCTGTTGGCGAAGCGAAACGCCAGCATGTTCTGGACGGTCTCCTTCCCCAGGTAGTGGTCGATCCGGTAGACCTGCCTCTCGCGGAACACCCGCAGCACGCGGCGGTTGAGCTTGCGCGCCGAGTCGAGGTCATAGCCGAAGGGCTTCTCGATCACGACGCGCACCTCCGCGTCCTTGTGGCGGCTGAGCTTGGCCTCGCCCAGCGCTTCGACGATCACCGGGAAGAACTCGGGCGCCGTCGAGAGGTAGAAGACGCGGTTGAAGACCATCCCGCCGGCCTCGTCGAACGCCTCCGCGCATTGCGTCACGGCCCCGTAGACCTGCGGGTCGTCGAAGCTGCCCGCGCAGTAGCGGACGTTCGCCAGCAGCGCGTCGAGCACCTGCTCGTTCGGCTGGGTGCGGGAGTACTGCTCGACCGCGTCGCGCATCTCGGCCTGGAATTCCTCGTCCGATTTGTCGCTGCGGGAGACGCCGATGAGGTTGAAGCGCTCGGGCAGCGAACCCTCGTGCGCGAGGTTGTAGAGCGCCGGCAGCAGCTTGCGCTTGGCGAGGTCGCCCGTGGCCCCGAAGATCACCAGGGTCGTCGGGTGGACCGGGAGGCGTTCGAGGCCCTCGGTGAGCGGGTTCTCCTCGACGGTGGCCACTAGAGACTCTCGATCTTCGCCGTCAGCTCGTGCAGAGCGTCGACCGGGTCCCCCTCCAGCGTCACGCGCTCGGCGGGCAGGCCGTGGTCGCGCAGCGTCTGCAGGTCGCCGGTGGCGGCGGCGTGCTTCAGGGTCCGGAACGAGTATTCCTCGCCCGGGATGTCGACGTCGTCGCCCTGGTCGTGCACGAGCTGGAGGAAGTGACCGACCGGGGGGCCGCCCTTGTGCATCTGGCCCGTCGAGTGCTGGAAGCGCGGGCCGTAGCCGAACGTGACCGCCGCGCCCGTCTTCGCCCGCAGCGCCTCGCGCAGCTTGACGACCGCCGTGTCGAACCGGGCCGAGGGCTCGAGGTAGCCGAGGACCGCGACGTAGTGCGGCGGACCCGCGTCCGACAACAGCGCGCGCAGCGCGTCGTCGTCGGCGTCGGCGACCTCGGGCAGATGGCCCTCGGCCTCATAGCCGTCGAGCACCTTGTCTGTGTTGTCCTTGGCCTCCTGCACGTTGGGCTGGTCGAACGGGTTGATGCCCATCACCCAGCCCCCCACGGCCACGGCGAACTCGGCGAAAAAGAAGATCCGCCCGAGGTCGGTGGCGCCGTGCACCGACAGGGTCAACACCGGCTGCCCTGCCTCTGCGAGCGCGTCCATCTTGGCGTCGAGCTCCTCGTCGGGCTCGTCCGCGTTGCGCAGGTAGGCGAACAGGCGATCGTCGCCGTAGGCGTCCGGGGGGCCGATCGGCTCGTCGGCCACCGGCAGGACGCCCTTGCCCTGCTTGCCCGTGCTCTCGGCGACCAGCTGCTCGACCCACAGGCCGAATGAGGAGATCGGCTCGGA
>JAWVFS010000324.1:0-6773 GCA_033855795.1 Solirubrobacteraceae bacterium
GTCGGCGACGTCGAGGCGCTGGTTCGCGCGAACCCGCTGCGCGAGCGCCTGCGCGGCCAGCTCATGCTCGCGCTCTATCGGTCCGGCCGCCAGGCGGACGCGCTCGATGCCTACCGGGACGCACGCGCCGCGCTCGTGGACGAGCTCGGCATCGAGCCCGGCCGGGAGTTGCGCGAGCGCCACCAGGCGATCCTCGAGCAGGACGCGGAGCTCGACGTCGCCGCCGCCGTCGAGGCCAGCCCGGAGCGCCCCGGTGGGTTCTTCGTCGGCCGCGATGCGGAGCTCGCTGAGCTGGGTGCCGGGCTCGGCGATGCATTGGCGGGCCGCGCACGACTGTTCCTCCTCGCCGGGGAGCCGGGTGTCGGCAAGAGCCGTCTCGCCGAGGAGCTCGCGTCGCACGCCCGGGACCGCGGTGCCCGCGTGCTGGTCGGGCGCTGCTGGGAGGCGGGCGGCGCTCCGGCGTATTGGCCGTGGGTGCAGGCGCTTCGGTCCGCGCTGCGCGAGACCGAGCCGGAGACCGTGCGGTCCTGGATCGGCCGGGGCGGTCCGGAGCTGACGACGATCCTGCCCGAGCTTTCAGACCTGCTCCCCGACCTCCCGCCACCGCCGTCGGACTCCGGAGGTGCGCGGTTCCGGCTGTTCGAGTCGTTCGCGTCCCTTCTGCGGAACGCGGCCTCGGCACAGCCGCTGGCGATCTTCCTCGACGACCTGCACGCCGCCGACGCTCCGTCGCTCCTGCTGCTGCGGTTCGTGGCCGCGGAGGTCACCGACGCACCGGTCCTCGTCGTCGGCTGCTACCGCGATACCGAGGTCGGCCCGGAGCTCGGGGAGGCGCTGGCCGAGCTCGCTCGCCTGGCGACCGTGCGGCGCGTCGAGCTCCAGGGGCTCAGTCGCGTGGATACGACACGCCTGCTCGAGCTCGCCGGAGGGCACACCCCACCGGAGGATCTCGCCGCCAAGGTGTACGAGGAGACGGATGGCAACCCACTCTTCGCGGGCGAGGTGGCACGGCTGCTGGCCTCGGAACGTCGCTCCGAACACTCCGGCAAGCTGCCGGTCCCCGAGGGCGTCAAGGAGGCGATCGGTCGCCGGCTGCAGGGGATGTCCGATTCGTGCCGGCAGATGCTTCGGCTCGCGTCGGTGCTGGGCCGGGAGTTCGACGTCGAGGCGCTGGAGCCGGTGAGCGGCCTCGAGCAGGACGATCTCTTCACGGCGCTCGAGGAGGCGATGGCCGCGCGGCTCGTGGGGGGACTGCCCGACGGCGGGAGCCGGCTGCGCTTTGCCCATGTGCTGATCCGCGACGCCGTCTACGAGGACCTGCCCGCAACTCGGCGACTGCGCCTTCACCGGGAGATCGGCGAGGCGCTCGAGCGCCTCTATGCCGGGAACCTGGAGCCGCACCTCGCGGAGTTGGCCCACCACTATCTCCTCGCAGGCGCGGCCGGGGCCGACAAGGCGGTTCGCTACGCGGCGGCGGCGGGCGACCGAGCAGCGCAGCAGCTCGCCTTCGAGGAGGCGGCCCGCCACTACCGAAGTGCCGTGCGCGTGCTTGAGGCGACGCGATCCGGCGACGAAGACCGGATCTGCGACCTGCTCCTGTCGCTCGGCGACGTCCTGCACCGCGCCGGCAGCGGATCCGCGGCGAAGGCGGCCCTCCGCAGCGCCGCCGACATGGCCGAGCGCAACGGCTGGGCCGAGCGGCTCGCGCGAGCGGCGCAGGGCTACAGCGGCCGGTTCGCCTGGGCGCGTGGGAGCACCGACCCCGCCCTCGTCCCGCTCCTCGAGCGTGGCCTGGCGGCGGTTGGCGAGGAGGACAGCCACGCGCGAGTCAGGCTGCTGGCCAGGCTGGCGGCCGCCACGCGCGACGACCGCTCCCGCGAGCGGAGGGTCCGCCTCGGCGACGAGGCGGTCGAGATCGCGAGGCGCAGCGGGGATCCGGCGACGCTCGCGTACGCGCTCGAGGGCTACTGGGTGGGGGCCGAGGGTCCGGACAACGCTAAGGAGCTGCTTGCGATCGGCGAGACGCTGATCCGGTTGGCGGGGCAGGTCGGCGACAAGGAGGTGGTGTTCGCGGCCCGGGATCACCGACTGAACACGCTGTGGTCGCTGACGGACCGCGCCGCCGTCGACGTCGAGATCGCGTCGCTCGGCAGTCTGGCCGACGAACTGCACCAGCCGGCACAGCACTGGAGCGTCGGCACGGACCGCACCATGCTCGCCCTCATGGAGGGCGACTTCGAGCGTGCGGAGCGGCTGGTCGCCGAGACGCTGGTCATCGGCCAGCAGGCCGAGAGCTGGAACGCCCTGGTCTCGCACAGGCTCGCGCTGTTCGTGCTGCGCCGGGCGCAGGGCCGGCTCGCCGAGCTCGAGGAGACGATCAGCCGTTCCGTGCACGAGTATCCGGCGCTCCTGCGGTTCCGCTGCGCCCTGGCGCACCTCTACTCGCAGCTCGGCCGCGAACGAGACGCGCGCGCGACGTTCGACGAGCTGCTGTCGCGCGACCTGGCCCACGAGCACGTCGACGCCGAGTGGCTGTTCAGCATCGTGCTGCTCGCCGACCCGTGCGCGTTCCTCGCAGACGAGGGTGCCGCGGCGACGCTCTACTCGCTGCTGCTTGCGTACGAGGAGCGCTACGCCCAGGCGCCGGTCGAGGTCAGCTTCGGATCGGTCGCGCGGGGACTCGGGGTGCTGGCGACCACGCTTCGGCGCTTCGACGACGCCGAGAGGCACTTCGCCGCGGCATTGGAGATCGAGACGAGGATGCGGGCGCGCCCCTGGATCGTGCACGTGCAACACGACCTGGCGACGATGCTCATGGCTCGGGGCGAACGCGAGCGCGCGAGCGAGCTGGCGGCCGAGGTCGTCCGCGCGTACCGGGAGCTCGGGATGGACACCTGGGCCGCGCGAGCCGAGGCCCTCGTTGAACGCCGCTAGTCTGCCGCGCTCGTGAGGATCTTCTCTGGCATCCAGCCCACGGGGCGCAAGCACCTGGGCAACTACATCGGCGCGATCACGCAGTACGTGGCCGGCCAGGAGCGCGGCGACCCCGCGATCTACTGCATCGTCGATCTGCACGCCGTGACCGTGCCCTACGACCCGAGCGAGCTGCGCGAGCGCGTGCACGACACCGCGGCGGTGCTGATGGCGGCGGGCCTGGACCCCGACCGCTGCGTCCTGTTCCGGCAGGGCGACGTCGAGGAGCACACCGAGCTGTGCTGGCTGCTGGCGAGCGTGACCGCGTACGGCGACCTCCAGCGCATGCACCAGTTCAAGGAGAAGTCGGCCGGCCAGCGCGAGCTCGTGTCGGCCGGCCTCTTCCTCTATCCGGTGCTCCAGGCCGCCGACGTCCTCGCCTACCGGGCGAACGAGGTGCCGGTCGGGGAGGACCAGCGCCAGCACATCGAGCTGATGCGCGACATCGCGCAGCGCTTCAACGCGCGCTTCGGCGAGGTGCTCGTGGTTCCCGAGGGCCGTTACCCCCAGGTCGGGGCGCGCGTGATGGACCTGCAGAACCCCGAGATGAAGATGTCGACCACCGGCGGATCCGAACAGGGCACGCTGCTCGTCCTGGACGACCCCAAGACGATCGAGAAGAAGATCAAGTCCGCGGTCACCGACTCGGGCAGCGAGGTGCGCCGCGGCGAGGACAAGCCCGGCGTGTCCAACCTGATCGAGATCCTTGCGGCCGTGCGGGGCGCGAGTCCGGCCGACATCGAGGCGGAGTTCGGCGAGTCGGGCTACGGGACGTTCAAGGCGGCGGTGGCCGATGACGTGATCGACTACCTGGCGCCCGTGCGCGTCCGCTACGAGGAGCTGCGGGGCGACGAGGCGGCGCTCGAGGCGGCGCTCGCCGCCGGGGCCGACAAGGCGCGCGCGATGGCCGCCGAGACGATGGCCGACGTGCGCCGTGCAATGGGCGTCGGGCCGGCGAGCTAGCGTTCCGCCATGCGCGTCGCCGAGCTCGAGCTCGACCTGGACGTCTTCTCGGGTCCCTTCGACCTGCTGCTCACCCTCGTCCTGCGCGAGGAGGTCGACCTGCTCGAGGTCGACCTGGCCGACGTGGTCCTGTCCTACCTCGACTACCTCGATACCCGGGGCGAGCTCGACCTCGAGGTGGCAACCGAATTCCTCGTCCTCATCGCCGCCCTGCTCGAGCTGAAATCCCGGCTCATGCTGCCGCGCGACGAGGACGAGTGGCTCGACCTCGACCCGGCCGAGGCGGCCGAGGAGTTGCTCGCCCGGATGCTGGCGGCGCGGCGGTACCGCCGCGCGGCGGACGAGCTGACCGCGCGGCTGGCCGCCGAGAGCGGCTTTCGCTACCGGTCGGCACCGCTCCCGCCGCACCTCAAGCGCGCCCCGCTGGAGGCGGCGGAGGCGGTCTACGACCCGGCGCGGTTGGGGGAGGCGCTCGGGGACCTGCTGCGGCACCCGCCGCCGATCGACGTCGGGCACATGCACGTGGTGGCGGCCCGCGTGTCCGTGGCGGCGCGGCTGGAGCACCTGCGGACGCTGCTGCGACGCGGCTCGTTCGACTTCGAGGAGGCGGTGCGCGGCGCCGATCGCGTGACCGTGGCCACCACGCTGTTCGCGCTGCTCGAGCTGTACAAACAGGGCGAGGCGTCCTGGGCGCAGCCCGAGCCGTTCGGCGAGATTCTCGTGAGTGCGCGGGCGGACGCCGCGCCCGCGCGGCGGAGGGCCGCCGGATGAGGGAGCTCGATCGGGTGCTCGAGGCGATGCTGTTCCTGTCCGCCGACCCGGTGCCCGTGCCCGAGCTGGCCGACGCGGCGCAGGCCTCCGAGGGCGAGGTCGTCGAGTCCCTGGCCCGCCTGCGCGAGAACTACGCCGAGGGATGGCGCGGGATCGTCCTGCGCGAGGTCGCCGGGGGGTTCACGCTGGCGTCCGATCCCGTGGCCGAGCCCGCCGCGCGCCGGTTGCTGGCCCGCCCGCGCACGCCACCGCTGACGCCCGCCCAGGCCGAGACGCTGGCGATCGTCGCCTACCTCCAGCCCGTCTCGCGGCCCGAGGTCGCGCGCATCCGCGGCGTGTCGTCGGATTCCGCGACGGCCTCGCTGCACGATCGCGGGCTGATCGAGGAGGCCGGGCGCTCACCGTTCGGCGCCGTGCTCTACCGCACGACGGAGCTGTTCCTGAAGCTTTTCGGCCTGAACGCGAACGAGGACCTGCCCGATCCCTCGCAGTGGGACCCGAGCCCGGAGGAGGAGGGCGAGCTGCGCGACCGCCTGCTCCGCGCCGGCGAGGCTCGCGCGGGCGTGGCGCCGCAGGCCGACCCGGCGGGCACCGCGACGGACTAGACCGGCGCTCCGGCCGCGAGCTGCCCGCAGGCCGCCTCGATGTCGCGCCCGCGCGTCAGACGGACCGTGGCGCGTACGCCGTGTTCCTCCAGGACGGCTCGGAACGCGGCGATCGCCTCGCGGCTGGAGCCCTCATACGCGCCGGTCGGGTTGTACGGGATGAGGTTGACCTTGAACACGCGCGGATCGAGTGCCTGCGCCAGCGCCAGCGCCTGCTCGTAACGGTCGTTGACGCCGGCGAGCATCACGTACTCGACGAACACCTTGCGCCGTCGCTTGGAATGATGCTCGCGGCACGCCTCCAGCACCTCCGAGAGGGGGTAGCGGTCGTTGACCGGCATGAGCTGGGAGCGCAGGGCGTCGTCGGCCGCGTGCAGCGAGAGCGCGAGCCGCACGGGCGGTCCGATCTCGGTCAGCCGACGGATGCCGGGCACCCAGCCGACCGTGGAGATCGCCGTGCGCCGGTGCGTGATACCGGCCTCGGGCAGGCGGTCGCAGGCGGCGAGCACCGCGTCGAGGTTGAGCATCGGCTCGCCCATCCCCATGAAGACGGCATGGTCGACGTCCTCGGTGCGGCGGAAGTGCAGCGCCTGGTCCAGGATCTCCGAGGCCGTCAGGTTGCGCCGGAAGCGCATCGAGCCCGTGGCGCAGAACGTGCAGGTCAGCGGGCAGCCCGACTGCGAACTCAGGCACACCGAGCGCCGGCCGTCCCGGTAGCGCATGAGCACCGCCTCGACCGGGTGGCCGTCGTGGGTGCGAAAGAGCGCCTTGACGGTGCCGTCGGAGGCGTGCGACTCGTGCTCGAGCGCCAGCGTCGAGAACGCGACCCGCTCCTCGAGGCGGACGCGCAGCGCGAGCGGGAGGTCGGTCATACCCTCGTAGCCCGGCGCTCCGCGGGCGGTCCACGCCCACACCTGCCGGGAGCGGAAGGCCGGCTCGCCGGCGTCGTCGAGGGTGCGCTGGAGCAGATCGAGATCCATCGCCTGCAATCCTCGCAGCCCATGCGCCTGGCCAAGTACCTCGCCCACGCCGGCGTGGCCTCGCGGCGCGCGGCCGAGGAGCTCGTGCGCTCCGGCCGTGTGACCGTCGGCGGCGAGCAGGTACGGGACCCGGCCCGCGACGTCGACGAGGGCAGCGGTGTGGCGCTCGACGGCACCGAGGTCGCCGGGCCCGAGGCGCGGGTCGTCTACGCGGTCCACAAGCCGGCGGGGGTCGTCTCGACCGCCAGCGACCCGGGTGGGCGGCCGACCGTGGTGGGGCTCGCGCCGGAGGAGTCGCGGCGGCTGTACCCCGTCGGCCGCCTCGATGCGGACACGACCGGCCTGCTGCTGCTGACCAACGACGGCGAGCTCGCGCACAGGCTCACGCACCCGAGCTTCGAGGTGCCCAAGACGTACCGGGCGATCGTCGAACGCCCACCGGTCGGCGAGGCGGCGTTGCGGGCGCTGCGCGCCGGGGTCG
>JAWVFS010000325.1:0-3769 GCA_033855795.1 Solirubrobacteraceae bacterium
CCGGTGCCGTCCGGGGAGTTGTCGTCCACGATCAGCATGGCGAAGCCCTCGGGCGACGCCTTGCGCAGCGCCTTCGTGGCAGCCTGCACGAGCGCCTCGAGGTTCTCCGCCTCGTTGTAGGTGGGAACGACCAGCCAGGGGATATCCGCTTCCATGAAGCGGCCTACCCTATTTCTTTGCCGATCATGGCCGACCCCACGAACAGCGAAATCGCCGACGCCCTCGCCGAGCTCGGCGACCTATACGAGCTCGACGGCGCGATCATCCACCGGGTCGTGGCGTACCGCACGGCCGCGCAGAGCGTGCGCGACGCCTCGACCTCCGTGGCCGCGCTGGCGCGTGAGGGCCGGGCGACCGAGCTCGCCGGGGTCGGCAAGACCCTGCAGGAGAAGATCCTCGCCCTCGTCGAGCACGCCGAGATTCCCGCCACGGTGAAGCTGCGGGCGAAGTTCCCCGCCGGACTAGTTCAGATGACGCGGCTGCCGGGCCTCGGACCGAAGCGGGCGCGCATGCTGTACGAGGCCCTGGGCATCGACTCGCTCGACGCGCTGCGCGAGGCGGCCGAGGCGGAGCGCCTGCGCACGCTGAAGGGCTTCGGGCCCAAGGCCGAGGAGAACATCCTCGCCGCGCTCGAAGCCACGCCGGACGGCGAGGTCGAGCGCCGCGTGGTGCTCGACCGTGCGCTTGCGGTCGGCGACCCGATCGTGGCGGCGCTCCGCGCGCATCCCGCGTCCGCCAAGGTGGAGCTGGCCGGCTCGGCGCGGCGCATGGCCGACTCCTGCAAGGACCTGGACATCATCGCCACGGCGACGGACGCGGACGCACTGGTCGAGGCGTTCGCGGCGCTAGGAGAGATCGAGTCGGTCGCCGGATCGGGCGGCGCCGGGGCGAGGGCACGGACCCACACGGGTATCAAGGTCGACCTGCGCGTCGTCGCGCCCGAGCAGTTCGGCAACCTGCTCCAGCACTTCACCGGCTCGCGCGCCCACAACATGGCGCTGCGCGAGTCGGCCGTGCGCCGCGGCCTGCACGTGTCGGAGTACGGCGTGCTCGACGACGCCACCGGCAAGACGCTCGAGTGCACCAGCGAGGAGGCGGTGTACGCGGCGCTGGACCTGGCCTACATCGAGCCTGAGCTGCGGGAGAACCGCGGCGAGCTGGAGGCCGCCGCCGACGGCGGCGCGGGGCTTCCGAAGCTGATCACCGAGCGCGACCTGCGCGGTGACCTGCATTCCCACACGACCGCCTCGGACGGGAAGAACTCGATCGAGGAGATGGCGCTGGCCGCCCGCGAGGGGGGTTACGGCTACCTCGCCGTCACCGACCACTCGGCGAGCATGGGCTTCGGCATGGATGTCCCACCGAAGCAGCTCGAGCGCCAGATCGAGCTGGTCAAGGAGGCGAACGAGGCGCTCGACGGGATCGAGCTGCTGGCCGGCAGCGAGGTCAACATCATGCCCGACGGCTCGCTCGACTACCCCGACGAGCTGCTCGAGCGCCTGGACTGGGTGATCGCCAGCGTGCACACGTCCTTCCGCATGGCGGAGCCGGAGATGACCGACCGCGTCCTGGCGGCGATCGAGCACCCGTGGGTGGACGCGCTCGGCCACCCCACCGGGCGCAAGGTCGAGGCGCGCCGGCCGTACCCGCTGGACGTCGGTCGCGTGATCGAGGCGGCCGCGCGCACCGGCACGATGCTCGAGATCAACGCCAATCCCGACCGTCGCGACCTGCCCGACGTCTACGCCCGCGCCGCCGCGCAGGCGGGCGTCCGGATCGTCATCAACTCCGATGCCCACCGCGTGCGAACCTTCGAACGCGTGCGGCGCTACGGGATCGCGACCGCGCGGCGCGCGTGGCTCACGAAGGCCGACGTGGCCAACACGCTGCCCTACGCGCACTTCATGAAGCTGCGCAAGCGCGCGCAGCGCTGATCCGCGGCGGGTTGAGTCACTCCACGAGGCGGGGCAGCAGCTCGTCGGCCACCGTGCGATCCACGGCCGCGCGGCGGTACGGCGCGAGCGCCCGGGCGGCCCGCTCGGCGTAGCCGGGCCTCGGATCGTCGAGCCCGGCGCGCAGCGCGCCGGCGAGGTCGTCGCCCACCAGTCGCGGGTCGAGCTCCCTGGCGAGCGGTAGCGCGGCGTAGGGCCCCGGCGCGGCAGTGGTGGCGAGCATCGCCCCCTCGGCCAGGGCCTCGAGCTGGGCCAGGCCGTAGTCCTCGCGGCGCGGCGCGGTGACGTAGACCCGAGCGCGGCGCAGCAGCGCGCGGAAGGCCTTCGGCGAGACGAGCCCGGCCGACTCGACGCCCTCGCCCGGCACCCGCTCCTCCGTACCCGCCACGACGAGCGTCTCGCCCGCCGCGCGCGCCGCGGTCCACGCCTCGAGCACCCGATCGAGTCCCTTCTTCGGCGCGTCCGCCGCGTAGGTCACGGCGGCGAGGTCCCGCTCCGGAGCCGTTGCGTCCGACGGCTCGACGGGCATCGGCACGACGACCGCATCGGCGTGGGGTGACGGCGCCTCGGCCAGCGCACCCGCGCTCCAGGGGACCAGCAGCGGGGCCTCGGCGAGCCGCCGACGTTCCCGCGGACGCTGCCACAGCCCGTGACGGCCGGGGCGGTTCCCGGCCGCCGGGGCGTCGAAGCGGATCGCGCCGGGCGCCGGCCAGAGCAGCGCCGCGGTCACCGTCGAGTAGAGGATCGCCCGCGGGCGGTGCTCGGCCAGCGCGCGCTCAGCGGTGCGCCGGGCGGCGCGGGCCTGGGCGAGATCGTGGAGGGCGAAGCTCCGGCGCTCGGACGGAAGCTCGACGGCCGCCTCGACCACGTCGGCCCCGCCACGGCGCAGGGACGCCGCCAGCTCGGCGTCGGCCGCACGCAGGCCGGCGGTCGAGCCCAGCGAGACGAGCAGGATGTCCGCCAC
The DNA here is from genome assembly GCA_033855795.1 of Solirubrobacteraceae bacterium. Classification (GTDB taxonomy): domain Bacteria; phylum Actinomycetota; class Thermoleophilia; order Solirubrobacterales; family Solirubrobacteraceae; genus JALYZC01. The sequence goes on from JAWVFS010000325.1 coordinate 2,917, forward strand.
CGTCACGGACGCCGCAGCACGACGTCCCGATCGCCCGCGCCGTTCGGGCTCGGGTAGACCGCCGTCAGGCCGGGCGTGCGCACGAGCTCGATCGGCTTCAGCGGCGACGTGCGCTCGACGTAGAACCGCACGCCGTCGCGGTCCTCGATCGCGGTCACGGCCTTCTCCTGCCCGCGGAGGGCGAGCGCGCCGAGAATCGCGAAGCCGGCGCCGATCGCCGGCACCTGCGGGACCAGCAGGGCGAGGACGGCGGCGGCGATCGTGACCACGAGCAGTGGCCACAGGCGGTTGAGCAGGACCCGGCCGGGACTCACCTCCGGCAGCGCCGGCGAGGTACGTGCCGCCGCGAGCAGGCGCGCGATCGAGATCGAGGGCCGGCTGCCGCGGCCGACCCAGATCCCGTACACCGCGGCCGCCACCCACCAGCCCACCGACACGAATACGAGCGTGGCCTGCGAGCCGTCGCTCACGCGGGCCACGGTGATGGCGGCAAGCACCGTCGCCGCGCCGGCGCTGATCAGGACGGTGGCCTTGAGGAAGTCGGTGAAGCGCACGGCCGACGGCTAGGACGGGAGCAGGGATTCGAGCAGCCGATGCACGCCCCCGGGCCCGTCCACCAGCAGGTCAGCCTCGTGCTCGATCTCGGACGGCCCCTCGTCGGAGCGCACGCCGATGCGCACGGCCGTCTGCAGCTGGCCCTCCGCCGCCAGGTCAGCCAGCGCGCGGAAGGCGTCGAGGTCGGTGGTGTCGTCGCCGGCGTACATCGCGTGCGCCACGTCGACGTGGGCGTCGGCCAGCAGGTTGCGCACCCCGATGCCCTTGTCGATGTGCACCGGGGGACGGACCTCCAGCA
>JAWVFS010000326.1:0-5664 GCA_033855795.1 Solirubrobacteraceae bacterium
CCGTCGCGCAGTACGACGGCGTGCGCTACCTGCACGCGCCCTCCTCGCCGGGCTTCGCCCAGTTCCCCGAGCACCGGCCGTTTGCGGCCGTCGACGGCTCGTCCGGGACCGAGTGGCTCGCCGACTCGTCGCTCGCGCTGTCACGGCGCTGGCTGGAGGTCGGCTTCCTGGCGCCCCGGGACGTCGATCACATCGACGTCGTCCCCTACAGCGACGAACGGGGGGTCGTCACCGCACTGGAGGTCGCAGGCCGGACGTTTGCCGTGCACCCCGGAGTCAACCGGCTCGAACTGCACCTGCGCCACGTCGACGCGCTGCGCGTGCGGATCGCCGGCGTGCGCCAGCCGAAGGTCGGCAAGGGCGGGGCCGGGGGGATCACCGAGCTGGGGATTCCCGGTCTGCAGGTGCGCGAGTGGCTGCGACCGCCGACCCTGGCCGAGAGTGCGCTGGCGGGCCGCGACCTGCGCCGCGACGCGCTGACCTACCTGTTCGCCCGCACGACCGGCGACGACCCGTTCCTGCGCGGCCCCGTCGGGGCGCCCGCGCAGACCAAGCAGACCCAGGATCGCGGCTCCGGGATCATCCGCGACCGCGGCGACGCGGAGACGCAGGTCGCGCGGGCGATCGACCCGCCCGCGACGCGCGCCTACCGCGCCGACGCCTGGGTCTCGGTGGCGCCCACCGCCCCCGACGACGCGCTCGACGCGCTCGCGGGAACCCGGACCGCCGGCGCCGCGTTCACCTCCTCGAGCCGCTACGAGGGCCGGCCCGGCTTCCGGGCCTCGTCGGCCTTCGACGGGGACCCGGCGCGGCCGTGGGTCGGGATCTGGGTGGCGGCCCAGCCGACCTGGATCCGCGCGCACCTCCCGCGCGCCGAGACGCTGCGCCGCCTGCGCTTCGTGGCGCCGTCCGGACTCGCCGTCCGCCGGCCCACGCGCGTGCGGCTGTCCTGGCCCGGCGGCGCGACGCCCGCCCTCGCGGTGGCGCCGGACGGCAGGGTGGCGCTCCCGGCGCCGGTGCACGCGCGCGACTTCCGGCTCGACATCCTGGCGGCGGCATTCCCTCCCGGGACACCGAGGACGGGACGCGCCGATCGCGCGGTCGGCATCGGGGAGCTGAGCGGGCTTGGAGGGGCGAGCGCCGCCTCGCCGCGTGGCGGGGCCGTGACGAGTCCGTGCGGCGCGGTCCGCGTGCGTTCGACCGCCGGCGGCTCCCTTGGTCTGCGCGTGCGCGGCTCGCGCGCGGCCTTCGACGCCGGATCGCCGCTGCGCGCCGCCTCGTGCGGGGCGCCGCTGTCGTTGCCGGCCGGGCACGGGCGCGTGTTCACCGAAGGCGAGCTGTTCCGCATCGCGGTCCTGCGCCTGCGCTCGCCGGCCCCGGCGGGGCCGCCCGCGGTGGCCGGCGGCGGTCGGGTGGTCGATCCCGGACGCGAGGGCCGCGGCGCGCGGGACGGGGTGCGGGTGGCGATGAACGGGCCGGCCTGGCTGGTGCTGGCCGAGAGCTACAGCCCCGGCTGGCGCGCCTACTGCGACGGGCGCTCGCTCGGCGCGCCCCAGGTCATCGACGGGTTCGCCAACGGCTGGCGCGCCGGCCCCGCCTGCCGTCGCGTCCACTTCGCCTTCGCGCCGAACCGGCCCGTGTACTGGGCGTACGCCCTGTCGGGTCTCGCGGCGCTCGCGCTCCTCGCCCTGCTCGTGGTGCGCCGCCGCCGACGGGTGCCGGTTCCGGACGAGGCGCCGCCACCACCGCTGCCCGATCCCGACCCCGTCGCGCGCTGGCCGCTGGGCCGCGCCGTCGCCGTCGGCCTCGCCGCCGGGGTCGTCCTCGCGTTTGCGTTCTCGATCCGCTCGGGCTTGGCGATCGTGCCGGGACTGGCGCTCCTGCTCTGGCTCGGCATCGGGGTGCGGCGGATGGTCCTGGTCGCGGGCGCATTGCTGGCCCTCGCGGTGCCGGTCCTCTACCTCGTGCTCCTGCCGAAGGACGAGGGTGGCTTCAGCTTCACCTATCCGGTCGACCTGATCGCGCCGCACTGGGTCGGCGTGGCCGCCGTGGTTCTGCTCATCGTGGCGTTGGTGCGCACGCTGGCGGCGGCGCGCGCGAGGCACTAAGCCGGAGCCGGCGCCTCGGCCGGGACCCCCATCCGGCGGGTTCGCAGGCACAGCACGAGCATCCCGCTCGCCGCGGCCGTCTGGACCACGAGCACGAGCGCGGCGAACGCGGTGAGGCCGCCCGGCGCCGAGGTCAGCAGCAGCGGCTCCACTGCGGTCACGACCGCCAGCAGGAGCAGGAAGCGGTATTGGAAGAGGGCGAGCATGTACTGGACGCCGAGGTTGACGAGCGCGAGCAGGCTCATGGCGAGCGCGAGCAGCGGCAGCGCTCCGGCGGCGCGCGTGAACTCGGGGCCCAGCGCAAACTTGAGGAGCAGCGTGGGCACGAGGGCGAACAGCAGCAGCACCGGGGCGGCGACGGCGCCGACGATCGCCGCCGCGCGGCCGAGCACCGGGCGCGGGTCGCGGCCCTCGGCGGCGCGGCGCGCCGCCTCCGGCAGGAGGTACACGGCGATCCCCACGGCGACCCAGATCGCGACCTTGGCCGCCGTCGCGGCACCGGCATACGCCCCCGCGGCCTTCTTGCTGGCCTGGAGCGGGATGAGGAAGACGTCGAGGTTCTGAAGCAGGAAGACGAACGTGAGGGCGACCATCGGGGCCCATGCCGCGGCGATCAGGCTGCCCAGCGTGCGCCGCGGCACCCCCTCCGGCGGCCCCAGCCGGCGGCGGAGGACGACAGCCAGCGCGACGATCATCGCGATCCAGCCCAGGGGCATGCCGATGAACGCCCCGGTCACCCCGGCGCCGGCGGCGGCCAGCGCGAGCGCGAACCCGAGCCGCGCCACGGCCTCGCCGAGGATGGACAATCCGACGGGCTTGTAGGCGTGCAGGCCGCTGAGGACGCCGCGCTCCAGCGACAGGAACAGCCACAGGCATGACGCCGAGATCGTCAGCGCGGCCGCCCACTCCTGATCCACGCTCATGATCGACGCGAGCTGGTGCCGGGCCAGGATCGCGGCCGCCGACAGCAGCACGAACGCCACGGCGAGGTAGCGCGCCCACGAGACGAGCGCCGCCGAGAGCTGGCGCCCGTGCCCGAGTCGCCCGAGGGCGACCTCACGCGCGGCGGCGGCCTGGAGGGCGATGCCGGGGACGTTGAGGATCACCACGGTCGTGACGAGGCGGGCCAGCGAACCGTATGACGCCGCGCCGAGGATGTGGGCGAAGATGCCGACGAACAGCGCCTGGATGGCGTTGGCGCCCATCGACGCCATGGCCAGCCCGATGGCCTTGAGCGTCTGCGAGCGCTGCAGCGCGGCCCGCATCGGCTCGTGGTCGGTGTCGGCCGCGGCGCCGAGGACGTCGAGGCTTCGCTCGGCCGTGTTCTCCCAGGTCAGGCTGCGGGCCCGCACCTCGGCCGCCTCGCCGAGCCGGTCGCGCAGCTCGGGATGCTCCACGATCTCCCGCACCTTGTCGGTCAGCTCCGGGACGTCGTCCGCCAGCATCCCGGTCTCGCCGTCGACGATCGACTCGGGCAGTCCGCCGACGCGCAGCGCGGCGCTCGGCGTCCCGCATGCCGCCGCCTCGGTGACGGTCAGGCACCAGCCCTCCGCGCTGGACGCCGTCAGGGCCACCCACGCGCGGCCGTAGAGGACGGGCTTCTCGTGTTCGTCGACGAACCCGAGCAGGCGCGCGCGATCGCCCAGCCCCCGGCGGGCGATCTCCGTCTCGAGCGCGGGACGGTGGCTGCCGGCGCCGGCGATCTCGAGCTCGGCCTCCGGGATCGCCTCGAGCACGTCGAGCACGTTCTCGATCCGCTTGTACTGCTTCAGCCGGCCGAGGTACAGGAGCAGCGGCGTCGGCGAGCGCTCCCCGCGGTGGAACTGCTCCGGCTCGACGCCCAGGTACGTGACGTGGATGTCGTCGCCCGGAACCCCCACGGTGATGAGGTCGCGGCGGGCGGAGTGGGAGATGGTCAGGAAGGGCGTGCCGCGGTAGAGCAGGCGCAGGGGGATGGTCTCGAGCAGCCACGCGGCAATCGCGCCCCGGCGCCCGAGCTCCTCGACGTACATGCGCCGGTGGACGTGGTGGACGAGAGCGACCCGCGGCTTGCGCAGCCAGATGGGCGTGAAGAAGGCGATGCCGTTGATCACCTCGAGCACCACGTCGGCGTCGGCGCCGATCCCGCGGCGGCGCACGGCCCATGCGGCCCTGGGGAACACGGACTTGCGTCCGCCCATCCGGTGGATGGTGAGCAGGGGGCCGAGCTCCTCCACCTTCGCCGCGCCCTCGTAATCGCCGGCGATCACGGTCACGCGATGCCCCCAGGCGACCCAGCGGGCGATCTGGCCGAACAGGTTGGTCCCCGTTCCCCCGCCCTGGGGATGGGTCCAGTCGCGGTCTGTGAGGACCAGGATGTGAAGGTGCTGCGCGGGCCTCGACGAGGACGCGGACATCGGCGGGAAGCTAGCGCAACCAACCGGCGCGGAGCTTCCGGGACCGCCGGGTCGAAAGGCTCGCTACAGTGTCGCCGCGATGAAGCCCACGCGTTCCGTCACGGCCGCCGTCGCGGCCCTCGCGCTGGCTCTTCCCACGGCCGCGTTCGCCCAGAGCCCCAGCGACCAGCAGTACCAGGACCCGTTCGGCTCGCAGGGCTCCGGCGGGGGATCCGGCTCGGGCGGCGGCTCCTCCGGCGGCGGGTCTTCGGGCGGCGGTTCGTCCTCGTCGGGCTCGTCGTCGGGTTCCTCGAGCTCGAGCTCGGGCGGCGGCGACGCGTCACAGGTCGCGAGCTCTGCGTCCAGCGGCACCTCGAGCGGCTCGGCCACCTCGGGCCCGCAGCTCGCCGCCACCGGCCAGGATTCCGGCCTCGTCGCGCTCGCGGGCCTCGGCCTGCTGCTCACCGGCACCGGGCTGCGCCTGAGGCTTCGCCAGGCGTCGCGCCGCACCCGGTGACGGCCGGCGACCGCGTCGCCGAAACCTCGAGCGCGGCTGAGACGGAGGCCCACGCCGCCGCGATCGCGGACAGGCTGGCCCCCGGCGACGTCGTGCTCGTGTCCGGCGAGCTGGGGGCGGGGAAGACGACCTGGGTGCGCGGCGCCGCCCGCGCCCTCGGCGTCAGCACCCCCGTGACGAGTCCCACCTTCACGATCGGGAGCCGCTACCCCGGTCGCGTCCCCGTCGCCCACCTCGACCTCTACCGCCTGGAGCACCTCGAGGCCGAGGACCCGGGCCTCCTCGCGGACTACCTGACCCCCGACGCCATCACGTTCGTCGAATGGCCCGAACGCGCGACCTGGCAAGGCACCCCGACCCTCAGAATCCACCTAGAGCACCAAGGCAACGACCACCGCCGAATCACAGAACTGACGACTGACGACTGACGACTGACGACCCGGGACCAGCGACCAGCGACCAGCGACCGATGAAGATTCTCTGCTTCGAAACCGCCACGGCAGCCACCGTGGTGGCCGCCGCCTGCGACCCCGACCACGTGCTGGTTCGGCGGCATGACCCCGACGCCGGCGAGCGCCCGGCGCACGCGACCGCGCTGCTGCCGCTGGTGGACGAGGCGCTGGCCGCCGCCGGACTCGACGTCGCCGACGTGGAGCGGCTCGGC
>JAWVFS010000327.1:0-6721 GCA_033855795.1 Solirubrobacteraceae bacterium
ATTCCCTTCCAGGGCCAGAACCAGCGGTATCCGCACGTGAACGCGGCGGATTACACGAAGTAGTCGCTGGTCGCTGGTCGCTAGTCGCTAGTCCCGGCCCCAGCAACTGACGACTGACGTCTGACGACTCTATGCCGAGGCAGCGGCGCGGCCGCTCGAGGCGACCTGTGCCAATTCATCAAGCAGTGCCTCGGCCAGCTTCTTGTTGCCCTCGATCTTGAGCCCGCTGCGGGAAGCCTCGGGGCCGAAGGCGGCGATCCACGCCTTCTGGGGACCGGAGACGCGGGCGTCAGCGCCCTCGTCGTCACGCTCCTCGACGGCGACGGTGCCGCGGCGGGCGGTCAGCAGGTAGGTCCGCTGTGCGCCGTGCTTGCCGGTGGCCTCCAGCGCCAGCGAGCCGCCGAGCGACTTGGGTGGCGCCAGCATGCCGGGCGCCAGGCGCACGATCGCGCCGATGTCGATGTCCTCACCGGAGCGCGGGGCGCTCCACGCCCAGTCATAGCCCCAGCGGGCCAGCGCGCCGAGCACCGGCATGAGCTCCTTGGCGCGATCGGTCAGCTCGTAGTCCACGCGCGGCGGCACCTCGCGGTAGCGCTGGCGGGTGAGCAGGCCGTCCGCGACCATGCGGTTGAGCCGCGAGCGCAGCTGTTCGGTCGAGATACCTGGCAGCACCCGCTGAAGCTCCACGAACCGCCGCGGGCCCGCGGCCAGGTCGCGCACGATCAGCAGGGTCCACTTGTCGCCGACCAGGTCGAGCGCTCGGGTATCGGGCGACCACTGGTCATACGGGTGTCGCTTGGGGGGAGGGAAGGAAGCCATGCGTACTCCGTTCCGCGTCGAGGCCACCGTCTCTTTTAGCAGATCACTTACCGAAAGACGGAGAATCCTTCGCATATCTCGACGGAAATCGCCAGTTTGACGCTGCGGGTGCGTTTCAAGCTGGCGAACGGGACAACCCGCGACCAAGGCAGGCAGGGGTTCCATGGGTGACGTCGTCGTGCTGGCCGAGCGCCGGCGCCTGCGTGAACAGAACGCGAACGGAGGGCAGAGCGCGGATGTCGGCGGTGGTGCACCCGCCCGGCCCGCGACCTTCCTGTTCGATCTCGCATCGCCGCTGACGTACCTCGCCGCGGAGCGCGTCGAACGTCTGCTGGGCACGGTGCGTTGGCAGCCGGTCGCCGCCGAGGCGCTGCACCGCGGCAACCCGTGGGTCGATCCGGCCGCGCGCGCCGACGCCGAGCGCCGGGCCGCCGCCCTGCACCTCCCGCTCGTGTGGCCTGACCGCTTCCCGGACCCGGGCCGCGTGGCGCTGCGCGCCGCGTCCTACGCGGCCGAGCACGATCGTGGAGCCGCCTTCACCCTGGCGGCATGCCGGCTGGCCTACTGCGGTGGATTCGACCTCGAGGATCCGGAGGTGCTGGCCGAGGCCGCCGCCGCCGCCGGGTTGGGTCTCGAGGAGTGCCTGCACGCGGCGGGCGACATCGCCCGCGACGGGCCGCTCGAAGCGGCCGGCCGCCGCCTGCTCGCGGCCGGGGCCGACCGCCTGCCCGCGGTGCGGGTGGGCCGCACGCTGATCTGCGGCGAGGACCGATTGAACGAGGCATCGGCCTGGTTGCGCCACCGCGGCCCGGGCCCGCGCCGGGTAACAGGACTGCAACGCTCCTAGCGACCGTCCGGCTACGCTGCCGGAACTCGATGCGCCACAACGCACGGACCGTCCTCGGACTCGCGCTCGCCATCCTCGTCGTCGCCGGGATCGGCGTTGCGATCGCCGCCGTCGCCGTCCCCAACGGGCGCATCGGCCCCTCGATGCGCCTGCTCGGGAACGGGCGCCACCTGACGCCCCAGGGCCGCATGACGCGCGTGGGGAACTTCCCCACCGGCGGCGCGCTGAGTCACGACGGCCGCTACTACTGGACGGTGTCCACGGGCCGCGGCTTCAACGACATCCGCATCGTGTCGGTGCGCACCGGGCGGATCGTGCAGATCGTCCCCCTCCCCGGTGCGTCCGGCGGCATCGCGATGGACCCGACGCAGCCCGTCGCGTACGTGTCCGGCGTCGCCGACTCCGAGCACAAGGACCAGCAGCGGCCGGGCGCGCCGGGCCGCCAGGGCGACGTGGTCCACGTCTTCCGCTACACCAAGACCGGCACGGCCAGCGAGACCGGGACGATTCCGGTGCCGCCCCCGAGCGACTCGCCCGACCCGCAGGCCTTCCCGCCCACCGACACGGTGGGCAAGAAGGTGTCCTGGCCCGACCGCCTCGCGGTCTCGCGCGACGGCCGCACGCTGCTCGTACCGCTCAACCTGGCCGACCGGGCAGCGATCGTCGACGTGCCCAGCAAGGGCGTGCGCTACGTCGCGACCGGGTCCTATCCCTACGGCGCCGCGATCCTCCGCGACGGCCGAACCGGCCTGGTGTCGAACGAATCGCCGGGCACCGTGTCGGTCATCGACCTCCAGGCCGGGACGAAGACGAAGGACATCCAGGTCGGCTCGCACCTGTCGCACCCGGAGGCGATTGCGCTGGACCCGAGTGCGGACCGGGCCTACGTCGCCATCGCCAACACCGACCAGGTCGCCGTCATCGACACGAGGCAGCTCGTGGTCGAGCGCACGCTGTCGGTCGGTCGGCCGGAGGGCAACGGGACCTCGCCCGTCGCCCTCACGGTGACGCCGGACGGCTCGCAGCTCGTGGTGGCCGAGGCGGGCGCCGACGAGCTCGCGGTCTTCCAGCTTCCGAACGCGGCACGCTCGCGGTCCTCGGCGCTCCAGCGCCGCGCGGCCGCGGTGCTGACCCACGAGGCGGGGACGAGGGTGGCGCCGCGGCCGGCCGACTACTCGCTGGTCGGGCGGATTCCCGTGGCCTCCTACCCGGCCGACGTGCAGGTGGCCCCGGCGAGCGCGAACCCGTGCACGGCGCGAGCCAAGCGCACCCACCACCGACTCCCGCGGCGCCGGGCCGGCCTCGCCGCCAAGCGCAGAAAGGCCAAGCCGCGCACACCGATGTGCGCCAAGCTGGTGTGGGTGGCCGGGAAGGGCCTCGGGGTCGGTCCCAACCCCAACGGGCCAAACCCCTACGTGATCAACGACGACAACGCGCTGGCGCAGAGCTACCTGCCCTCGATCGTCAACGGGGTGGCTGGGGCGCTCGATTACCCCAGCACCGACCGCATCCGTGCACTGGCGCCGGCCGCATCGACGCAGCTGCATCCCGCCAACGGCGAGGCCGCTCCCGCCGGCACGCCGCTGCGCCCGGGAGGCCCGATCAAGCACGTCTTCTACATCGTCAAGGAGAACCGCACCTACGATCAGATCCTGGGTGACGAGGCGCGCGGCGACGGCGATCCGAACCTGGTCCTCTTCGGCCGCCAGGTGACGCCCAACCACCATGCGCTGGCCGAGCGGTTCGGGCTGCTCGACCACGTCTACGCGAACTCCGAGGCGTCGATCGACGGGCACTTCTGGGCCAGCGCAGCCAAGGTCTCCGACTACGTCCACAAGAACTGGAACCAGAACTACGGCGCGCGCAACCGCCCGTACGACTTCGGCGTGTACTCCGTCACCTGGCCGGGCAACGGCTTCATCTTCGATCAGCTCGAGCGCCAGAACATCAGCTGGTTCAACTTCGGCGAGGCCGTCGCCGGCGTGGTCGGCCTGTTCCCGGACAAGGACCGCACGACCGAGGAGACCCAGCAGGTGAACGCCAAGTTCGCCAAGTCCGATCTCGGCACGCCCTACCCCGCCCAGTGCTTCCCCAACGACGCCTTCATCTTCAAGGACGGCATCAACCAGAACACGACGTCCGACGCGTCGCCGCCGGCCGGGTTCCCGGCGAACACGGAGTCGCGGGCCGACTGCTTCAAGCAGAAGTTCACGCTCCAGGTGGCGGGCAACAACGTCCCCGCCTTCACGTACATCACGCTTCCGATGGACCACACGGAGGGCGCGACGGTGGGCCACCCGACCCCCAGGGCCTACGTGGCGAACAACGACTACGGGCTCGCGCAGGTCGTCGACACGATCTCGCACTCGTCGATCTGGAAGGAGTCGGCGATCTTCGTGATCGAGGACGACTCGCAGGACGGCGCCGACCACGTCGACGCCCACCGCATCCCGGCCTTCGTGATCTCCCCCTACGCCAAGCGCGGCGCGGTCGTCCACACGCGCTACGACTTCCTGTCGGTGATCCGTTCGATGGAGCTGATCCTCGGGATGAACCCGCTCGGGCTGTTCGACCATCTCGCCACCCCGATGTACGACGCGTTCACGTCCAACGCCGACAACGGCGAGCCCTACTCGGCGATCTCGCCCACCTGGCCGCTGAACGAGCGCAACGCCAACACGCGGGCCAACCAACGTCTGGCCGGTGGCCTCAACTTCCGGCAGACGGACCGGGTGCCCCAGGTCGTGCTCGACCGCCAGCTGTGGAAGTCGGTCTACGGTCCCAACAGCGAGCCGCCGCCACCGGGACCAAACGCCACCGCCGGCGGCTAGCCGGAACGAGCCGATGCTCGACCGCGCGCTGGAGTGGGCCTACGCGCGCTGGGGAGCGCGGTATCCCAAGGCCGCGCTGACGATCCAGTTCCAGCTGTCGCACGTCATCGTGCTGGCGGGGGTGGGGCTGCTGACGGTCTACCAGCCGATGAGCACGACGGAATTCCTGCGCGTCGTGGTGGTGTCGCAGGCGCTCGTGCTGCTGGACAACGTGCTCGCGCTCAAGCAGGTGTTCCGCTTGCTGCGGCCCGCCGGGGTCTGGCTGCGCGGCAATCGAAATCCCGACCAGACGGTCGCGGCCTGGCGCGCGCTGGTGAACATGCCGACCGAGTTCGTCCGCCGGCACTGGCCGTTCCCGTTCTTCTGCACCACGGTCCCGCTCTGCGTCTACATCACGGCCGAGCTGGGACTGCCGGCCTACTCGGTGCTGATCCTGCTCGCCGGCGCGCTCGTGGTGATCGCCTACGGCGTCATGCTGCGATTCTTCGGCATGGAGCTGATCCTGCGGCCGGTGGTGCGCGACGTCGGCCGGGCGCTTCCGGACGGCGTGCCGCTGCCGTCGGCCGGCATGTCGCTGCGCGCGAAGCTGCTGCTCGGCCTGCCGCTCATCAACATCATCACGGGCGTAGCGGTGGCGGGGCTGTCCACCAACGGCCCGGCCAAGCTGTCGGACCTGGGCCTCGACGTGATCGTGGCGGTGGGCGTGGCGTTCACGCTCTCGCTCGAGCTCACGCTCCTGCTCGCGCGGTCGATCCTCGGGCCGATCGACGACCTGCGCGCGGCCACGCGCCAGGTGGCCCGCGGCGACCTGTCGGCACGGGTGCCGGTGCTCTCCACCGACGAGACGGGCAATCTGACGCAGTCGTTCAACCTGGCGCTCCAGGGGCTGCAGGAGCGCGAGCGCCTGCGCGAGGCCTTCGGCACCTACGTCGACCCCGACGTCGCCGCGCGGATCGTCGAGGAGGGCGCGGTGCTCCAGGGCGACGACGTCGAGGTCTCGGTGTTGTTCCTCGACATCCGCGACTTCACCGCGTTCGCCGAGCGCGCGAGCGCCCGCGAGGTGGTGACGACGCTCAACCGCTTTTGGGAGCTGGTGGTGCCCGCGGTCACCGAGTGCGGCGGCCACGCCAACAAGTTCATCGGCGACGGGCTGTTGGCCGTGTTCGGTGCGCCGGAGCGCCAGCGCGACCACGCCGACCGCGCCGTGCGGTGCGGGATCGGCATCGTGCGGCGGATACGGGCCGAGTACGCCGGCGAGCTCCGGGTCGGGGTGGGCGTGAACTCGGGACCCGTGGTGGCGGGCACGATCGGCGGCGGCGGGCGGCTCGAGTTCACCGTGATCGGCGACACGGTCAACACGGCCGCACGAGTGGAGCGCGTCACCCGGACGACCGGCCACGAGATGCTGATCACGCAGGCAACCCACGCGCTCCTCGGCTCAGACCACGGTGGGTTCGAGGAATGCGGGCGCGAACAGCTCAAGGGCAAGTCCGAGGAGGTGCGGCTGTACTCGCCCGTCATCCTGGGTGCCGCCGACTACGCCAGCGCGCTCGCGACGCGCGCCGCCGCGACGTCCGATTAGGCGCGCACGCGCCCAAGCCTTACGACCGACAGGAGTCCCGATGCCCGAGAAGGTGCTCTACGAGAAGCGCGACCGGATCGCGTACGTCACGCTCAACCGGCCGGAGGCCCGCAACGCGATCGATCCCGAGACCCAGGAGCTGCTGGTTGCGACCTGGGCGGACTTCCGCGATGACGACGCCGTCGATGTCGCGATCCTCACCGGCGCGGGCGACGCGTTCTGCGCCGGCGCCGACCTGAAGACCTACATCCCGCCGATCATGAAGGACGCTACGCCGGGGCGGATCCGCGAGATCGTCGAGCTGGGGTTCGGAGGTTTCACGCGTGGGCTGCATCGGATCTACAAGCCGATCATCGGTGCCGTGAACGGGTGGGCGCTAGCCGGCGGGCTCGAGCAGGCGCTGGCGTGCGACATCCGGATCGCCTCCGAGCGCGCGATGTTCGGGTCCTTCGAGGCGCGCCGCGGCTATCACCACGGTGACGGCGGGATCGTCCGGCTGGTGAACACCTGCGGGACCGGCGTGGCGCTGCAGATGCTCCTGACCGCGGAGCCGATCGACGCCGAGCAGGCGCTGCGGTGCAACCTGGTCTCGCGGGTGGTGCCGCACGACGGCCTGATGGAGGAGGCCGAACGCACGGCGCA
>JAWVFS010000328.1:0-5481 GCA_033855795.1 Solirubrobacteraceae bacterium
CCATTCCTCGCGCGCGTGGATGTCGGAGAGGTGAACCTCGACCGCCGGAAGCCCGGTCAGCTCGAGCGCGTCGTGGATCGACCACGCATAGTGGGTCCAGGCGCCGGGGTTGAGCACGATCCCGTCCGTGAGGCCTTCGAGCTTGTGCAGGTGCTCGACGAACTCGCCCTCGTGGTTGGTCTGCATGAAGCGCAGCGTCAGCCCGAGCTCGCGGCCCATCTCCCCCACGTCCCGCTCGAGCCCCGGGTAGGTGAGGTCGCCGTAGTGCTCGGGGTCGCGGCGGCCGAGCTCGGACAGGTTGACGCCATGCATCACCTCCACGCGATTGCGCAGGGCCATCACGACGCCAACTCTTTCAGGGCCGCCCGGAGCGCGTCGGGCTCCACCGCATGGCCGTAGCTCACGTTCCCCGGTGCCTCGACCAGCACGAACGGCACCGGGGCCTCGCCGCGGCGCTTCTTGTCGCGCGCGGTCGCGAGCTCGACCGCCTCGAGGTCGACGTCGTCCTCGATGTGCAACGGCAGGCCGTGGGTCTCGAGCAGCGCCGCGACCTCCTCGCGCAGCTCATCCTGGCCGGAGAGCCGCAAGGCCACGAGCAGGCCCAACGCGACCGCCTCCCCGTGGCGGTAGCGCGCGTATCCGGTCGCGGTCTCGATCGCGTGGGCGATCGTGTGGCCGAGGTTGAGCACCTGGCGGCCACCCGCGTCGCGCTCGTCGGCCGCGACCACGGCGAGCTTCGTGCGCGCGCAGGCGACGATCGCGTCGAGGTCGGTGCCATCCGTCGCGCGGGAGCGCACGCGCTCCCACAGCTCGCCGCCGGCGATCAGGGCGGTCTTGACCACCTCGGCGTAGCCGGCCGCGCGCTCCTCCGCCGGCAGCGTGCGCAGGGTGGCGGGGTCGGTGAGCACCGCGGCCGGGTGGTGGTAGGCGCCGACGTAGTTCTTGGCCTCGACCAGGTCGACGCCGGTCTTACCGCCGTAGGCGGAGTCCACCTGCGCCACGAGCGTGGTGGGCACGCCGACCAGGCGGATCCCGCGCTGGTAGGTGGCGGCGCAGAAGCCGGCGAGGTCGCCGACCACGCCGCCGCCCAGTGCCGTGACGTGGTCGTCGCGCGTGACGCCCGCGTTGGCCATCTCGGTCCACACGATCTCCGCGTGCGCGACGGTCTTGCTCGCCTCGCCGGGCATGACCATCGCCGTCCCCATCGTGGGCTCCAGCAGGCCGGCGTACCAGCGCGCAACGCCGCCGTCGGTGACCAGGAACCGGCGGCCCTCGACGGGGTAGAAGCCCGCCTCGAGCAGGCCCTCGCCCGCGAACACGGGGTACTCGGCCGACGGGCTCGCCGCCCACACCAGCTGCGTCCCGGGCGGTGCGGTCGTCCAGGCCACGAGTGCCGGCAGCGCGCGGCTGACGGCCGCGGCGGGCACGAGGCCGTCGGCCACCTCCTCGTAGAGCGCGAGCCGCTCCGCGTGGAGCGCGCCGAAGCGCTCACGGTCCCGGGCGAGCGGGCGGTCGTGTCCCGACGCGCGGGCCCAGGCCTGCTCCACCCCGACGTCGAGCCACAGGACCCGGTGGGCGCCCAGCGCATCGCGCACGGCGGGCGAGACGACGCTGCCGCCGCCGAGGGCCACGACCCCGGGGCCTCCCCGCCCCAGCAGCTCCACGACCACGGCCTCCTCCTCGGCGCGGAACGCCGCCTCGCCATGCTCGTCGAAGAACTGGGCGATCGGCATGCCGAGCCGGGCCTTCAGCAGCTCGTCGGCGTCCACCGCCTCGACCCCGAGGGCCTCGGCGACGGCCCGCGCGGCCGTGGTCTTCCCCGCCCCCATGAAGCCGACGAGGACGAGCGCGCAGGACGTCATCGCCGCCAATCGATCCGCTCCCGGTAGGCCCGAACGGCGCCGAGCACATCGTCGATGTGATCGCCGCCGAATTTTCTCCGGTACGCGTCCGCCAGCACGAGCCCGACCATCGCCTCTCCCACCACGGCGGCGGCGGGGACGGTGGTCGAGTCGGTGCGCTCACGCAGCGCGTCGGCGGGCTCCTTGGTGGCGATGTCCACCGAGCGCAGCGGCTTGGTCAACGTGGGCAGCGGCTTCATCGCCGCGGTCAGGATCAGCGGCTCGCCGGTCGTCATCCCGCCCTCCAGCCCGCCGGCCCGGTTGGTCTCGCGGAAATAGCCGCGCTCCTCGCTCCAGAAGATCTCGTCGTGCACCTGCGAGCCCGGCTTGCCCGCCATCTCGAAGCCCTCGCCGATGCCGACGCCCTTCATGGCGTGGATGGACAGCAGGGCGCCGCCGAACCGGCCGTCGAGCCGCTCCTCCCAGGACACGTGCGACCCCAGGCCGGGCACGACGCCGTAGGCGCGCACCTCGAACACGCCGCCGAGCGACTCGTTGGCCTTGCGCAGCCGGTTGATCTCCTCGACCATCGCCGCGCTCGCGTCGGGATCCAGGCAGCGCACCGGCGACTCGTCGACGGCGGCGAAGTCATCCGGCTCAAGGTCGGAGCGGACGGGCGCGCGCACCGCGTTGATCTGGATGACGTGCGAGAACACCTGCACGCCCAGTTCGCGCAGGAACGCCTTGGCCAGCGCGCCGCCCGCCACCCGGGCGGCCGTCTCGCGCGCGCTCGCGCGCTCGAGCACGTCCCGCACGTCGCTGAGCCCGAACTTCATCGTCCCGGCCAGGTCGGCGTGGCCGGGCCGCGGCAGGTGCACCTCCGGCACGTCGGCCTCGACCGGCCAGGGGTTCATCCGCTCCTCCCAGTTGGCGTAGTCGCGGTTGTTCACCTGGAGCGCGATCGGGCCGCCGAGGGTGCGGCCATGGCGAATCCCCGCGGTGACGAGCGCCCGGTCCTGCTCGATCTTCATCCGGCCGCCGCGGCCGTGCCCGAGCTGGCGACGCGCGAGGTCGCGGTCCAGGTCCTCGGGCTCCAGACGCAGGCCGGCGGGCAGCCCCTCGACGATGCACGTCAGACCGGGGCCGTGGGATTCCCCCGCGGTGGTGAGCCGCAGCTCCATGCCCTCAAGCCTATGCGGCGTCGTGCGCGGCTGCGGGCAGGCGGGCGGTCACGGTCGTGCCGTTGCCCGGCGCGCTGTCGATGTCGAGCCGGCCGCCGGCCAGCTCGACGCGCTCGGCGCTGGACGCCAGCCCGATGTGGCCGGCCCGCAGCGCCGCCGCGCGGCTGCCGGGCCGCATGCCCCGGCCGTCGTCGGCCACCGTGAGCGCCACCTGACCGTCCTGGAGCCCGACGGCGACCTGAATCCGGCCGGCCTTCGCATGGCGGACGGCGTTGCCCACCAGCTCGCGGGCGAGCTCGAACAGCAGCCGGTCGTGCGGCCCCTCAGCCTCGCGGTGCAGGTCGAGCACGAACTCCGCGGTCGAGCGCTGGCCGTACTCCGCACACAGGCGCTCCAGCGCGACGATCAGTCCGGCCGCCTCGAGCACGATCGGGTGCAGGTCCTGCACCGTCGAGCGCAGCTGGCGCAGAGCCTCGGCGATGGACTGGCGCGCTCGGCGGGCCCGCTCCCCGTCGCTGTCGTCGTCGCCGGCGATCAGGACGTCGAGGTCGAATCCGGCCGTGACCACGTTCTGCATGGCGCCGTCGTGCAGCGCCTCGGCCAGGCGCTTGCGCTCCCGCTCCTCGGCGGCCACTGTCTCCATCACCAGTCGCCCGCGCACCTCGGCGAGCTCCGTCACGCGATGCTCGGAGCGCACGCGCGCCACCGCCAGGGCGACGACGTCGGCGATCCGGTGCATGCGATCGACATCCTCGGGGCCGAACGCGCGGACCCGCGGGCTGTGTACCGCCAGCACGCCGAATGGCGCGCCGACTCCGGCGATCACGCAGGTCACCCCGCTCCTCACGACGCGCCCGCGTGCGGCCTCGGCCACCTCGAAGCGGTCCTCGGCCTCCGCGTCCTCGAGCAGCACGGGCTCGTCTACGTCCAGGGTGAACCCGGCCTGCGAGCGCGCGCCCGCCGGCAGGTCACGCCGGGAGCCGTCGGCGCGGCCCCAGCCGCGGGAAGCGCGTACCACGAGCGTCTCGCCGTCGGGGCTCCGCTCGAGGACCTGGGCCAGCGGCGCATCCGCCCCCCCGGCCGTCGCGCGCACCGCGGCCTGCAGGATCGTGCGCTCGTCGCTCACCAGCGCGAGCCGGGCGAGTCGCGCGAGGGTGTCCGGCATCGCGCGGACTACTCCAGCAGCCGCTGGCGCATCGCCTCGGCGACCGCCGCGGCGCGATCCGAGACACCGAGCTTCTCGTAGAGGTGCTGCAGATGCGTGCGCACCGTCGTCGGGCTGAGGTACAGCTTCTCGGCGATCTGCGGCGCGGAGCAGCCGTCGGCGGTCAGGCGCAGTATCTCGCGCTCGCGCGAGGTCAGCGCCGGGCGCTCGTCCTCGGCCCGCATGCGGATCTCGCGGGCCACCCCGGCCTGGATCTCCGGGTCGAGGACCGTCTCACCCTGGGCGACCGCCAGGATCGCCTCGCAGATCCGCTCGCCGGTCGCGTCCTTGGACAGGTAGCCCGCCGCCCCGGCCCCGAGCGCCCGGTAGCCGAGGGAGCTGTCCAGGAACGCCGACAGCAGGAGCACCCGCGTCGGCAACTCGTCGCGGGTGACGGCGTCGACCACGTCCATGCCGTCGAGCTCGGGCATCTTCATGTCGAGGACGGCGACGTCGGGCGGCGTGCCCTGGATCTCCGCGAGTGCCTCTCGCCCGCTCGCCACCTTGGCCACGAGCTCGAGCTCCGGCCGCTGGTCGATCGTGTCCGCGAGTGCCTCGCGGAAGAGCGGGTGGTCGTCCGCCACCAGCACCCGCACGCGCGTCCCGCTCATGCGCACATCATGACCGCGACCTCGGCCTCACGCCAAGCGTGGATGCGACGGTGCGTCCGACGACCGACCGCCGCGTGTCGGTTATGAGCTCGCGACCTGCTTGACGTCGAGCTCGTACTGGACGTTCCCCGCGCTGGCCGCGACATCGATGAACACGGTGTCGCCGGCCCGCACGGTGAGGGTCGCGCAGACGCTCCGGCTGGGCGAGCAGTTGCCATCCCCCTGGGGCGCGGCGTCGGACGACACCAAGAATGCCGCCGTCTTGCCGTCCTTCTGGACGCCGAGGAAGACGAGCACGGGGTCGGAGCCCGACGACAGCGGGGTCAGTGGCACGAGGTCGTAGCGCTTCAACGAGGTACCGGTCTTGCCGAAGGCCACGCGTACGTTCGCGGCGGTGGCCAGGTGCTTGTGGCCGCCCGAGGATCCGCCACCGCCCGAGGACGGCGTGCCGGTGCCGCCCTGACCCGTGGAGGTCGAGGCGCCGCTCGACGCCTGGGCGGGGCCGAGCGCGCTCGCGGAAGCCGTCGTCGTGGGCTTCGGCAGGTGCAGTTGGTGGAAGGGGTCGTGCAAGCGACCGCCGCCGAGCAGTCCCTGGGCGTGCTCCTGGTTGAGACTGATGCTCGAGCCGGCCGCGAGCGTCTGCT
>JAWVFS010000329.1:0-11797 GCA_033855795.1 Solirubrobacteraceae bacterium
GCTCGACGCCACGGGCACGGAGCGTGCGATCACCGCCTCGATATCCGCCGGAACGTTCTGGAACCTCGTCCTGTGCGCCAACCACGCGGAGCGCGTGGCCGGAGCCATCTTCTTCGGACCGGTGTTCCCCGACGGCGAGGAGTGGCCGGAGTGGACGCGGGCCAACGTGATCGAGCGCCGCGACCGCTACGACGGGCCGGAGCGCTACAACGTGCATCACGTCCGCGAGAACCTCGGCGACTTCGCGCAGTGGTGGGCCGAGCAGGTGTGCCCCGAGCCCCACTCCACCAAGACGATCGAGTACATCGTCGACTGGGCGCTCGACACCGACGGCGAGCGGATCGCCGACACACTCGGCCCCGTCGAGGCGATGGGGCTACCAACGATGGGCGACGTCTTCCGCGCCGGCCTGGACACCTTCGTGGGCATGGCGCGCGCCGTGCGCTGTCCGACGCTCGTCCTGCAGGGCGAGCTCGACCCGGTCACCCCGCCGAGCTGGGGAGCGGCGATCGCCCGCGAGACCGGGGGGCGCCTCCAACCACTCCCGGACACCGCCCACTCCACCGCGCGCAAGCCGGTCGCGATCAACCTCGCCATGCGCGACTTCGCGCACGAGGTCGCGGCAGAGCCGCCGCGGCGCGATCCCACGCTCCATCACAACGGCGACGGGCGTCCGCGCGCGCTGATGATCTGCTCCCCGATCGGCCTCGGTCACGCGCGTCGCGACCTGGCTATCGCCCGGGAGCTGCGCGCACTCCATCCCGACCTGCAGATCGACTGGCTCGCCCAGGACCCCGTCACGCGAGTGCTGGAGGCCGAGGGCGAGTCGATCCACCCGGCCTCCGTGCACCTGGCCAACGAGTCGCGGCACTTCGAGTGCGAGTCGTCGGAGCACGACCTCCACTGCTTTCAGACCTTCCGCCGCATGGACGAGGTCCTCATCAACAACTTCATGGTCTTCCACGACGTCGTCGAGCAGGGGGCCCACGACCTGTGGATCGCCGACGAGGGCTGGGACGTCGACTACTACCTGCACGAGAACCCGTCGCTGAAACGCGCGCCGTACGCCTGGCTGACCGACTTCGTCGGCTTTCTCCCCGTCGAGGACGCCGACGAGCGCGAGCGGTTCCTGACCGGCGACCACAACGCGGAGATGGTCGAGCACATCGCGGCGCATCCAGGGCTGCGCGACCGCGCGGTCTTCGTCGGCAACCCCGACGACATCGTCGATGAGCCGCTCGGCCCCGACCTCCCGCTGATCCGCGACTGGACCGAGGAGCACTACGCGTTCGCCGGGTACGTGACCGGGAACGACCCCGCGTCGCTGGCCGACCGCGAGGCCCTGCGGGCCGAACTCGGCTACGCACCCGACGAGCGGGTGTGCGTCGTGACGGTGGGCGGCTCGGGGGTGGGGGCCGACCTGCTCCGCCACGTCATCGCCGCCTACCCGGAGGCCAAGCGCGGGGCCCCGGACCTGCGCATGATCGTCGTCGCCGGTCCGCGCATCGACCCAGACTCGCTGCCCTACCTCGATGGCCTCGAGGTCCTGCCCTACGTCCACGACCTCTACAAGCACCTGGCGGCCTGCGACCTGGCGGTCGTCCAGGGCGGGCTGACCACGGCCATGGAGCTGACGGCCGGCCGCCGGCCGTTCCTGTACTTCCCGCTCAAGCACCACTTCGAGCAGCGCATCCACGTCGCACACCGGCTCGACCGCTACGGCGCGGGGCGGCGCATGGAGTACGACGACAGCCCGCCCGACGCGATCGCCGAGGCAATCGTCGACGAGCTCGGGCGCGAGGTCGACTACCGCCCGGTCGAGACCGACGGCGCGCGCCGCGCCGCCGAGCACCTCGCGGAGCTGCTGCGATGACCGTCACGACGCGCGGCACCGCGGCGGAGCAGACTCGCGCGCGCTACCCGGACCAGGAGGGCTTCGTCGAGCGTGACGGCGTGCGCACGTTCTACGAGGCCTACGGCGACGGCGACACGGCGATCCTCCTGCTGCCCAGCTGGTCGCTGATCCACTCGCGCTGCTGGAAGGGGCAGATCCCCTACCTCTCCCGACACTTCCGGGTCGTCACGTTCGACGGGCGCGGCAACGGCAGGTCCGACCGTCCGCCCGATCCCGAGGCGTACCGGGAGGAGGAGTTCGCCGCCGACGCCCTGGCCGTGATGGACGCCACCCGTACCGAGCGGGCGGTCCTCGTCTCGTTGTCACGGGGCGCCGAGCGGTCACTGCTCATCGGGGCGAGTCACCCCGAACGGGTCGCCGGGATGGTGTTCATCGCGCCGGCCCTACCGCTCCCCCCCGCCTCGCCGCGCGCCGGCGCCGAGGAGGCGTTCGTCACGCCTCGCGAGTCGTACGAGGGCTGGGAGAAGTGGAACAAGCACTACTGGCTCGAGCACTACGAGGACTTCCTCGAGTTCTTCACCTCCCAGATCTTCACCGAGCCACACTCGACCAAGCAGCGCGAGGACGCGATCGGCTATGCGCTCGAGACCGATGCGGAGACGCTGGTGGCGACCCAGCTCGCCCCGCGGTTCCCCGACGAGGACACCGTGCGCGAGCTGACGGCACAGACCCGCTGGCCGGTGCTCGTGGTGCACGGACGCGAGGACGCCGTCCGGCCCCACGACTCCGGCGCGGCGCTGGCCGAGATGACCGGCGGCGCCATGGTCACCCTGGAGGGCTCGGGCCACAATCCGCCCGCGCGCGATCCGGTCAAGGTCAACGTCCTGCTGCGCGACTTCGTCGATCCCACGGCAGCGCAGCCGCGCTCGTGGACCCGCGGGCGATCGCGCCGCAAGCGCGCGCTCTATGTCTCCTCACCGATCGGTCTCGGCCACGCGCGGCGCGACGTGGCGATCGCCCAGGAGCTGCGAAATCTGCATCCCGATCTCGAGATCGACTGGCTGGCGCAGCACCCGGTGACGAAGGTGCTCGAGACCGAGGGCGAGCGCATCCACCCGGCGAGCGCGCATCTGGCCAACGAGTCGGGCCACATCGAGTCGGAGTCGGCGGAGCACGACCTCCACTGCTTCCAGGCGTGGCGGCGGATGGACGAGATCCTCGTCGCCAACTTCATGGTCTTCCACGACCTCATGGAGGCCGAGCACTACGACCTGTGGATCGGCGACGAGGCCTGGGAGCTCGACTACTACCTGCACGAGAACCCGGAGCTCAAGCGCGCCGAGTACGTCTGGCTGACCGACTTCGTGGGTTGGCTGCCCATGGAGGACGGCGGGGAGCGCGAGGCGTTCCTGACGGCGGACTACAACGCCGAGATGATCGAGCACATCGCCCGCCACGGCCGGCTTCGCGACCGCGCGCTGTTCGTCGGCAACCCCGACGACATCGTCCCCGGGGCCTTCGGCCCGGACCTTCCGCTGATTCGCGACTGGACCGAGCAGCATTTCGATTTCTCCGGGTACGTGACGGGCTTCGAGCCGATCGCCGATCGTGACGCACTGAGGGCGGAGCTCGGCTACGCCGACGACGAGCGCGTGTGCATCGTGACCGTGGGCGGCTCGGGCGTCGGGGAGGCCCTGTTGCGCAGGGTCATGGCCGCGTACCCGGAGGCGAAGCGGAGCGTTCCGGACCTGCGGATGATCGTGGTGGCGGGTCCGCGGATCGACCCGGGCTCGCTGCCGCGGACCGAGGGGCTCGACCTGCGGGCCTACGTCCACGACCTCTACAAGCACCTCGCGGCCTGCGATCTGGCCGTGGTGCAGGGCGGCCTGACGACGTCGATGGAGCTCACGGCCAACCGCACGCCGTTCATCTACTTCCCGCTGAAGCATCACTTCGAGCAGAACCTCCACGTCCACCATCGCCTGGAGCGCTACGGGGCGGGGCGGCGGATGGACTTCGAGGACTCTCCGCCGGAGGCGATCGCCGAGGCGATCGCCCAGGACGTCGGCCGCGAGGTCGACTACCGCCCGGTGGAGACGGACGGCGCGCGCCGCGCCGCCGCGAGCATCGCCGAGCTGCTCAACTGAGCGCCGCGCGGGCCTCCCGTGCGATCGCCGGCAGCCCGGTCGACTCGGCAATCTCGAGCGCGCGCTCCAGCGGCTCCGCCGCGTTGGCGTCGTCGCGGGCGAGCCCGGTGACCAGCTCCGCGGCGGCGGCGACCTCGCGCCAGCCGGCCGCCTCCGCCGGCGCTCGCAGGTGGGCGACCAGCGCCTCGGCCCCCGCCGCGTCGCCGAGCGCAAGACGGGCGCGCGCCGCCGCGACGTAGGCATGACCGCCGAACAGCCAGGCGCGCCCCTCCGGGACCTCGACCACGTCCAGCGCCGCCTCGGCCCGGGCCAGCGTCTCGCGGGTCGCGTCGAGATCCCCGACGGAAGCCTGCGCCCATGCCAGCAGGCTGGTGCACCGCGCACGGGGGTTGGGAGCGGCGATCGCGTCCGCCGCGTGCGCGCCCCGGCTGAGCACCTCGGCGGCAGCCGCCGGGTCACCCGACTCCAGCAGCGCCCACCCGAGGTCGGCGTCGAGCCACGCGGCCCACTCGCCCGCGCCGGCGTCGCGCGTGGCGTCGGCGACCTCGCGGGCGACGGCCACCGCCTCGGCGTACTCGCCGCGGGAGCGGTGCAGCCAGCAGCGGCCGGCGGCGAACGGGGCGTCGTGCAGGATCTGCCCCCGCTCCCGCATCACGTCGCGCGCCCGCGTCAGGAGCGTCGCAGCCTGCTCCCAGTGGCCCCTCGCGAGCGGGACGAAGGCCCCCTCGAGCAGGGCCCACTGCAGAACGGTCAGATCCTCGGAGGACTCCTCGATGAGCGCCAACAGCCGCTCGGCGAGGCGCTCGAGCCGCTCGAGGTCCCCGAGCTGCTGCGCCGCGAGCTTGAGCGCGTCGAGAGCGTAGATCAGGGCCGCACGCCCCCCGACGCCGCCCTCGGCGAGCGCCAGCGCCCCCTCGCCGGTCTCGACCGCGCGGGTGAGGCGCAGCTGGTTGCAGTACGCGATGCACCCGCGGCCCAGCACGTTGACCCGCAGCGCGGACTCGCCGAGCCCCTCGGACAGCCGCACGGCGTCGTCGTACAGCGCGAGGGCGCGCGGCCAGTCCTGGTGGCGCAGCACGGCGGCCAGCTCCAGCAGGACCTCCACCTCGCGCTCGTCGTCGGCGGCCGTGCGGGCCCCGGCCAGCCCGGTCTCCAGATCCCGGCGCGCGGCGCCGAGCTGGCCCCGGCCGTAGCGAAGTGCCCCGCGCCATCGGTGGGCGTCGAGCACAGCCGTGTCCGTCGACGGCCGGCCGAGTCGCTCGGCGGCGTCGAGCACTCCGGTCCAGTGCTCGATCGCCTCTTCCAGGGCGAACAGGCGCTGGGCGGCCTCGGCGGCGCGCCGGTGGGCGACCAGCGCTCGCTCGTCGTCGCCCGCCGCCTCCCAGTGCAGCGCGAGCATTCCCACCAGTGCGTCGGCGCGTTCGCCGCCGAGCCCCTCGATCCCCACGGCGGCCCGCCGGTGCAGCTCCTGGCGGCGGCGGCGCAGCAGGCTGCGGTAGGCGGCCTCCTGGATCAGGCTGTGGCGAAAGCGGAACACCGGCTCGGGCCAGCGCGCGCCCTCTCGCACGAGCTCGGCGCGCTGCAGCGTGCGCAGGGCGCCGCGGATCGCGCGCGGATCCGAGGCGACGGCCTCCAGAAGCCCGAGGGTGAACTGCCGCCCGAGCACCGCCGCCGCGGCGAGCACCTCGCGGGCTTCGGCGTCGAGCCGGTCGATGCGGGCGAGGACCACCTTCTCCACGGTCTCGGGCACCTCGACGGGCACGTCCCGGTCGAAGGCCAGGCCCCCGTTCGCGGGGACGAGCGCGCCCGCGTCGACCATCGAGCGCACCAGCTCCTCGAGGTAGAAGGGGTTGCCCTCCGCCCGCGCGAGCAGACGCCGCGCGAGTTCGTCGGGGAGCGTCCCGGTGCCGACGAGCGCCTCGAGCAGCGCGGCGTCGACCGTCTCGCCGAGTGCCTCGAGCGCCAGTTCTCGCGCCCGGTGCGGCAGCTCGCGCAGCACCCGTTCGCGTGTGCGCCACCACGCCCCCTCGCGCTCGGCGCGAGCGCAGAGGATGAGGAGGACAGGCTCCTCGTCGCACAGTTCGAGCAGATGCTCGACCAGGGTGAGCGACGACGCGTCGGCCCAGTGGGCGTCATCGACGCACACGACGACGGGACCCTCGACGGCCAGGCGCCCCATCACCAGCGCCACGGCCTCGTGAATGCGTCGCTGGAGCTCCTCGGACGGATCCGCCTCCCCGCCCGTGAGCCCGAGCACGGCGCCGAGGAGCGGCTCGACCTCGGCCGCGCGCTCGCCCAGGAGCGCCGCCAGCCGCACCCGCAGCGCCTCCCCCACATCGCCCGCGGTGTCGGCGTCGTGGCGCAGCCAGTCGCGCAGCAGCGCGCGAAACGGCCAGTAGGGCACCGACTCGCCGTAGGACACGCACCGTCCGGTGAGCCAGCGCCCGGTGCCGCCGGCCGCGTCGAAGCGCTCGCGCAGCTCGGCGGCCAGACGGGTCTTGCCGATCCCCGCGTCGCCGGAGAGGACCAGGACGCCGCCCGACCCATCGAGGACCGCGTCGACCGCCTCGGCCGCCGCGCCGAGCTCCTCGTCCCGGCCGACGAGCGTCGACGGCGGCGCCGTCTCGGGCGAGGCGTCGGAGACCCCCTCCAGCTCCCGCACGGGATAGGCGAGCACGGGCTCGGTCTTTCCCTTGAGCCGCAGCTCGCGCCTTTCCCCCCAGGTGAAAGCCGGCGCGATCAGGCGCTGCGTCTGCGCCCCGACGAGCACCATCCCGACCTCGGAAGCCGCCTGCAGGCGTGCCGCGGTGTTGATGGAGTCTCCCATCGCGGTGTACTCGACCTTCCCGCCGCCGCCCAGGGGTCCCAGCACCGCCAGGCCGGTCTCGATCCCCACCCGGACGCCGAAATCCTCGATCTGCCAGTCGCGCGCGACCTCGGCCGCATAGCTCTCGATGTCGCCGATGAGCCGCAGGCCCGCCAGCACGGCCCGCTCGGGATCGTCCTCGTGCGCCGCGGGGGCCCCGAACAGCGCCAGCAATCCGTCGCCCGCGAGCTCGGACACCGAGCCGCCGAAGGCCTCGACCGCGACCGCCATGCGTCGCACGGCCTCTCCGACCAGGCTGGTGAAGTCCTCCGGGTCGAGACGCTCGGCCAGCGTGGTCGAGCCGACGACATCGGCAAACAGCGCCGTGACCACCTTCCGCGCCTCGCGGGCCGCCGGAGCGGCCCGTCCCACGGCCGTCCCACAGTTCGGGCAGAAGCGCACCCCTTCGGCCAGCGCCTCCCCGCACGCCTCGCACCGCGCCGCGTCCAGGGGGGCGCCACACTGCGCGCAGTACCGGGCGTCCGCCGCGTTCGCGGCCCCACAGCTGGCGCACGGCGAACCCACGGCGCCAGTCTAGTCGCGCGACGACGCCCGGTCTGCGTCCTTTTGCCTGGAACCGCGGCGCTCCGGCGGCTACCGTCCCGCGCACGCGTGAGCGCCTCCGTGATCCTCTCGCCCCACCCCGACGACGCGGTGCTCTCGCTGTGGCACGTGCTCGCGGCCCCGGAGCCGGTGCGGGTGCTCAACGTTTTCGGCGGCTCGCCCGACGGGCACCGGGGAGACTCGTGGTGGGACCGGGTCACCCGCGCCCAGGATTCCGTCACCCGCGTGCGAGAACGTCATGCCGAGGACTGCGCCGCGCTGGCGGCGGCGGCGCGCGAGCCCGAGAACCTTGGCTTCCTCGATGGCCAGTACCGCGACCGCGAGCCCGCGCTCGAGTCGATCGTCGAGGCGATCGCCTCGGCCGCCACCGCCGATGCTCCGCTGCTGGCGGCCGCCGGGCTCGACGGACATCGGGACCACCGCCTGGTTCGGGAGGCGGCGATGGCCCTCCACGCCGACGGCCGCCGCGTCGTCCTGTACGCGGACGTGCCCCACGCGACGCGCTTCGGCTGGCCGACCTGGGTCACCGGCGTGCCCCTGGATCCCCACCTCGACCCGGAGGCTTTCTGGTCCCACCATCTGGTGGGCACGGGAGTGGACCTCACCGCGTTGTCGCCGGCCGTGCGAGAGCTCGACCCCTCCGAGCTCGAGCGCAAGCGCGCCGCCGTGCAGGAGTACCGGACGCAGGTGCCGGCGCTCGAATGGGAGTTCGGAATGCTCTCGCGCCCCGAGGTGCTGCGCTACGAGGTCGTCTGGCCGCTGCCGCCGGCCTGATCGCGCGCCGCGTCGAGCTCGCGCAGGATCTCGACCGCCTCGCCGCGCAGGGTCGCGTCCAGCGCGCGGTGGTCGGGCTCCGACAGCTTGCCGGTGCGGAGGTCCATCTCGGCGTCGCGGATCTCGCGGTACTTGGCGTCGCGGGCCGCCTCGAGCTGCTGGATCTCGGCGGCGGGACCGGGATCCGTGGGAGCCGCGTCCTCGGGCTCCCGCCGCAGCGGCGCAGAGATGAACCACACGGCGGCGCCGAGCAGCGCGACCACGACGAGGAACGCCACGAGGTCCAAGGCCCGCCGAACGCTACGCCCGAGCGGGCTCGCGCGCCGCGCCCGTGCGCGCGGCCGCCGTCGCACGGCGGCGCGCGACGGCCGGCGCCGGCCACAGCGCGATCAGGCCGCCGCCGAAGGCGATGAAGGACCCGATCCAAATCCAGGTCACGAGCGGCGAGTCGATGATGCGGAACATCGCCGGGGGAGGGTGCTGTACGTAGCGCTGGGCGAGCGCCGCGACCACCACGCCCTGCACGTCGGGACCGGAGTTGCCGAAGCGGCGATCGGCCTCCGAGATGAACTGCTGCAGCGGCCCGATGTCGGGCTCGATCGCCGTCCACAGATCGCGCCGCAGCCCGGCGCGCAGGCCGACCTCGCTCGTGGCCTGCCCGTCGAAGATCCCGGCCACCGGGCCCTTGTCGGGCTCGAGCGTCGGGTAGTAGCCGCGCGTCGGCCGCAGGGTCCCGAGGTCACGCCCGCCCTTGCGCACCCGCAGGACGGCGCCGAGCGACACCTTCTCGGAGGCGAGCTTGGCCGTCGGCTTGACATAGGTGATGGCGTAGCCGCCGATCCGCGCCGTTTGCCCGGGCGACAGCCGGAAATCGCGCGCGTGCTGGAAGGCCGAGGACGCCGCCACCCCGACGAACAGCACCGCCACCCCGGCATGCACCAGGTAGCCGCCGTAGCGGCGCCGGTTGCGGCGGACCACCGCGACGACCGCGGACGGCGGACTCTCACGCGTCATCGCCCGGCGGGCGCGCGCACCGCGGAACAGCTCCTGGCCGACCGCGGCGAGCACGAACGCCGCGAAGCAGAACATCGCGAGCGCGAGCGGCTTGCGCGCCGCGTCGGACAGGACGAGAAGCGCGATGAGCGCGACCAGGCCGGCGCCCACGGGCGCCGCGAAGTTGCGGCGCAGGTTCGCCGGCGTCGCTCGACGCCACGCGATCACCGGGCCGATGCCGGCGAGCAGCACCAGCACGATCGCCAGCGGCACGGTGTAGCGCGAGAACCAGGGCGGCCCAACGGAGGCCTTCGTGCCCGTGAGCGCCTCGGAGATGAGCGGAAAGAAGGTGCCCCAGAACACGACGAAGCACAGCGCGACCAGGACGAGGTTGTTGAGCAGGAACACGGCCTCGCGCGACCACAGCGAGTCGAGCCCGTGATCCGAGCGCAGCGACGACCGGCGGCTGTAGACGAGCGCGATCGAGCCGGCGACCATGACGGCGATCAGCCCGGTGAACATCCAGGCGATCCCGTTCCCCTCCCCCACGAACGCGTGGATCGAGTCGAGCACCCCGGAGCGGACGAGGAACGTGCCGAGCACCGCGAGCGTGCCGGTCGCCAGCACGAGCGACACGTTCCACACCTTCAGCATGCCGCGCTTCTCCTGGATCATGATCGAGTGCAGGAACGCGGTGCCGGTGAGCCACGGCATGAGCGAGGCATTCTCGACCGGGTCCCAGCCCCAGTAGCCGCCCCAGCCCAGCTCGACGTAGGACCAGCGCGCGCCAAGCAGGATCCCGATGCCCAGGCACAGCCAGGCGGCCAGCGAGAAGCGACGGATGGCGGCGATCCAGTCGGCGCCCAGCCGCCGCGCGACGAGCGCCCCGATCGCGAAGGCGAACGGCACCGCCGCGAGCGTGTAGCCCGAGTAGAGCATCACCGGGTGGATGGCCATCATCGGGTGGCGCAGCAGCGGGTTCAGTCCGGTCCCCTCCGCCGGCACCGGCGAGCGCGGTTGGAACGGGTTGGCGAAGCCCAGCAGCAGCACCGCGAAGAAGGCGGCGAAGCCGAGCAGGACGGCCTGGGCGTACGGCGTCACCTCGCGCAGGCGGTTGTGCGACAGCCGCAGCGCCAGGCTGGAGAAGGCGGTGAGCAGCAGGATCCACAGCAGCAGCGAGCCCTCCTGCGAGGACCAGATCGCCGTCACCTTGTAGAAGTCGGGCGTGGTCGTGCTCGAGTGGGAGGCGACGACGTCGAACGAGAAGTCCGAGCGCAGGAAGGCCGACTCCAGCACCGCGAAGGCCACCGCGACGATGGCGAACACGGCGTACATGGCGCGGCGGCCCGATTCGATCCAGGTCTGGCGGTGCGCGCGGGCGCCGTACAGCGAGGCGCCGATCCCGTACAGCGCCGCCGCCAGGGCGAGGATCAGGCAGGCACGGCCGACGACGATCACGCCGGGCTCAGGCCTTCCCGCTCTGCTTGTCCGTGAACTTGGACGGGCACTTGGTGACGAGCGAGTCCTTCTCGCCCACGAACACACCGCCCCGCTTGCGGACCGTCACGATCACCTCGCGGCCCTCTCGGAACGGGTCCGGGACGACCCCGGTGTAGCGGATGGGCACTGACGCCGTGCCCGACCGGTCGCGCACACGGAAGAGCAGCGTCGACCCCTCGTGCCGGATCGAGCCGGCCACCACCTTGCCGGTGAGCTGGTAGGACTGCCCCGGCGTCGCGTTGCGGGCGAGCTGCGAGGGGCTGCGCGCCTCGCTCGAGGCGCTGAAGGACGTGTAGGCGAGGGCGCCGGCGAGCAGCAGGGCGGCGCTCAGCGCCACGACCAGCCGAATGCGGCGCTTGCGGGCGGGATCCATCGGGCCAGCAGTATCCCAAACCACCTGAGCCCGCCCGCCGCCGGCCGCGTCGCTCCGCATCCGGGTCATGAACGCAGGAATCCGCCCCGGAAGACTGAAACTCTGAGGGCCGAACCGCGTTCCTATCTATGACCATGCGCGTCTCTCTCCGCCGACCGGCCCGCCAGGCCGCCGCGGCCCGCCACCATTCGGGCCGAGCCGACCTGCGTGCGCGCCCGAAGCCCCCCACTCCTGGCTCGGGACCGGACGAGCTGCGGGCCCGCTCGTCCGGCGGCCCGGAGGACAAGGCGCTGTATGCGTGCGACTGCGGATGCGCGTTCCAGGCGCCCGTGTCGGCGTCCGTACGCTGCCCCCGCTGCGGCGGCGACCAGGCCTGGTAACCCCCGCCACGATCGCCTGCGCCGGCACCCTGGCGTGGAATAGATTGGGTGCGTGGCGCGAATCGGCATTCTGACCGGCGGGGGCGACTGTCCGGGGCTCAATGCGGTGATCCGCGCCGTGGTCCGGCGCGGCATCAATGCCCACGCCTTTGAGATCGCGGGCTTTCGCAACGGCTGGGCCGGCGTCCTGACCGGAGATTGCTTCGAACTGACCCACGACAACACCTCGGGGATCCTCCATCGCGGCGGCACGATCCTGGGAACGTCGCGCACAAATCCCTATGCCGAGGACGGAGGCGGCGAGCGGGCGCGTGCGGCGCTGAGCCAGGCCGGCATCGACGCGAT
>JAWVFS010000330.1:0-4654 GCA_033855795.1 Solirubrobacteraceae bacterium
GATACCTGTCTCGCCCTGGACGGGCTCGAGCAACACCGCGGCGGTGTCCTCGTCGATCGCCGCGTCGAGCGCCGCCGGGTCCTTGGGCACCGCTACGAACCCGGGCACGAGCGGCGCGAAGGGCTCCTGCTTGGACTCCTGCGGCGTGGCGGAGAGCGCCCCGTACGTGCGTCCGTGGAACGCCTGCTCGGCGACCACGATCTTCCCGCCCCGGCGCGCCTTGCGGGCGAGCTTGATCGCGGCTTCGACGGCCTCGGCGCCGGAGTTGGAGAAGAACACCTTGCCGCCGAGTGAGCGTTCGGACAGCCGCTCGGCCAGGCGCATCGGCGGCTCGGTGTAGAAGAGGTTGGTCACGTGCATGAGGCGCCCGGCCTGCTCGCGAACGGCGGCGACGACGGCCGGATGGCAGTGGCCGACGCTCGACACGCTGATGCCGGCGAGGAAGTCGAGGTAATCGTTGCCCTCGTCGTCCCACAGCCGCGCACCGTCGCCCCGCACGAACTCGACGGGAAAGCGCGCGTAGGAGGGGACCACGCGCTCGCGCTCGAGCGCCTGAAGCTCTGAAAGGGTCATGCGCTGATCTTGGTCCCGATACCCGCGTCCGTGAACAGCTCGAGCAGCAGCGAGTGCGGCAGGCGGCCGTCGACGATGTGCGAGAAGGTGACGCCGCCGGCGATCGCGTCGACGCAGGCCTGCAGCTTGGGGCGCATCCCGCCGCTCACCGACGGCAGCGCCTCGTTCACGTCGGCCGCCGATGCCTGGGAGACGATGCTCGTCGGGTCGGCGGGGTCGCGCAGCCAGCCCTCGACGTCCGTGAGGAACATCAGCTTGTAGGCGCCCAGGGCGCCGGCCACCGCGCCCGCGGCCTCGTCCGCGTTGATGTTGTGCGAGACGCCATCGCGATCGGCGGCGACGGAGGCGACGACCGGGATGTAGTCGGCGGCGACGTGGTTGATGACGCCCGGGTCGACGTGCTCGATGCGTCCGACGAACCCGATGTCCTGGCCGCCGGGAGCGGTTTGGCGGGCGGCCCGGAAGAGCAGGCCGTCGTCCCCGGACAGCCCCACCGCGGGCTGGCCGTGACGGCCGAGCCGCAGGACGATGTCCTTGTTGACCTTGCCGATCAGGACCATCTTCGCCACCTCCACGGTGGCCGGGTTGGACACGCGCAGTCCGTCGACGAACTCCACCGTGAGCCCGAGGCGGTCCATGTAGTCCGTGATCTCGGGGCCGCCGCCGTGGACGACGATCGGGTTGAGCCCGACGTACTTGAGCAGCACGACGTCGCGCGCGAAGTCCTCGCGCAGCGAACGGTCCTCCATCGCCGCGCCGCCGTACTTGATCACGATCGTCTTGCCGTGGAAGTCACGGATGTAGGGCAGCGCCTCGAGCAGCGTGCCGACGTCGCGGGGCGGTGTGGGAATGGGGGTGCTCACGTCGTGTACTCCGCGTTGATGGTCACGTACTCGCTGCTGAGATCGGAGAAGAAGACCTCGGTTTCGTGCCCATCGCCGGGCAGGCCGACGACGTACTCGACCTCGTCGCGTCGCACCGCCTCGGCGAGCGCCGCCTCGTCGTGGTCGAGCCCGACCCCCCCGCTGCACACCTGGACGCCCTCGACCTCGACGTCGAAGGGCAGCGGCGCGGTGCCCGGCAGCGCCATGCCGACCGACTGTGCGATCCGGCCCCAGTTAGGGTCGCCGCCGTGCAGCGCCGCCTTCACCAACGGCGAATTGGCGACGGCGCGGGCGGCCCCCTCGACGTGCAGGTCGTGGCCGCCGCGCACGACGACGCGCCCCACGCGCCCGGCCCCCTCGCCGTCGTGCACGATCATCAGCGCGAGCTGGCGCAGGACGGCGTCGAGCGTCTCGCCCAGGCGCAGCTCGTCCTCGGACTCGGGCTCCACCCGGACGCCCGACGCGCCGTTGGCCATCAGGATCGCGGTGTCGTTGGTCGAGAGCTGGCCGTCCACGCTGATGCGGTCGAACGATCGCTTGACCGTCACGCCGAGCAGGAGGTCCGCCGTCTCGGGGGCCAGCGCGGCGTCGGTCTGGACGAAGCAGAACATGGTTGCGAAGGCCGGCGAGATCATGCCGGCGCCCTTCGCCTGGGCGCTCACCCGCACGCTGCCCGACGGGAGCTCGACCACGAGCGACACGCGCTTGGGGAACGCGTCGGTCGTGCGGATCGCGTCGGCCAGCGCGACGTCGCCGTCCGCGGCGAGCTCGGCGCGCGCCGTCGCGACGCCCGACACGACGCGGTCGACCGGCAGGTGGTGGGCGATGCCGCCGGTCGAGGCCACCGCGACCGCCGACTCCGGAACGCGTGCGGCCAGCGCCCCGGCGCCCTGTACCTTGGCCGCGGCGTCGAGCCCGCGGCGCCCGGTGGCCGCGTTGGCGCAGCCCGAGTTCGCAACGATCGCCCGCAGGCCCGCGAGGTCGCAGCGCTCCTGGCAGAGCAGCACCGGCGCGGCGAGCACGCCGGAGCGCGTGAAGCGCGCCGCGCTCACGGTCTCCGGCGCGTCGGAGACGAGCAGCCCCAGGTCCGGGGCGCCGCTCGGCTTGATTCCACACGCCACGCCGGACGCGCGGAAGCCCGCGGGCATGCCGCCGCCCTCGGTCGCGTTCCGCGGCGCATCGACCCAGCGCGAGCTGAAGAAGCTCACGCGATCCCCTCCCCTTCCGGTCGGCCGAACATCAGGTTCAGGTTCTGGACCGCCTGCGAGGCGGTGCCCTTCCACAGGTTGTCGATGGCCGCGAAGGCCATGACCTTGCCGGTGCGCGGGTCGGCGTGGGTCGAGAGCCGGCACAGGTTCGTGTCGCGCACCTCGCGCACGCCGGGCGGGCGCTCGGCCAGCTCGACGAACGGCTCGTCCGCGTACGCGTCCTGGAACAGGGCGCGCACCTCCTCGGCCGACGTCTCGCGCGCGGGCGTGACGTAGCAGGACACGAGCTCGCCCTGATCGAGCGGGACGAGGTGCGGCACGAACGTCGCTTCGACCGGCGAGCCCAGCGCCGCCAGCTCCTGGTCCATCTCGGCGACGTGACGGTGCACTGGCAGGCCGTAGGCGTTGACGTTCTCGTCGGCGGAGACGAAATGCGTGATCTCGGTCGCCTGGCGCCCCGCGCCGGACACGCCCGTCTTCGCGTCCACGACGACGTCCGCGATCAGGCCCGCACGCGCCAGCGGCGCCAGCGCGAGCACGGCCGCCGTGGGGAAGCAGCCCGGGTTGGCGACGATGTCGGCGCCCGCCACCTCGGCCCGGTGCAGCTCCGTGAGGCCGTAGACGGCGTCGTCCAGCAGCTCCGGCGCCGCGTGGCCGCCGTAGTGGCGCTCGTACACCTCGATGTCGCGCAGGCGGAAGTCCGCAGACAGGTCGACAACCCGAACCTGCTGCTCGCGGAGCTGTTTCACCGTCGCCGAGGCCGCGCCGTGGGGGTAGGCGACGATCGCCGCGTCGACCTCGCCGTGGCGGTCGAGGTCGAGCTCCTCGAGCACGAGCGGCACGCGATAGCGCGGGTGCAGGTCGTCCAGGCGCCGACCCGCGTCGCTCCGGCTCGTGACTGCGACGAGCTCGAAGGACGGGTGGCGCCACAGCAGCTGAGCGCTCAGCGCGCCGGCATACCCCGAGGCCCCGAGGACGGCGACGTCAGGCACGGAGCTCACCTCCGACCTCCCGCTTGAGGGCGTCCGCGATCGCCGCTCGGAGCTCGGCCACCTCGTCGTCGGTCAGCGTGCGGTCGGGTGCGCGGAACTCGAGCGCGAGGGCGAGCGAGACGCGCCCCTCCCCCACCTGCTCTCCGCGGTAGACGTCGAACACCTCCGCCCGGCGCAGGAGGTCGCCGCCGGCCTCGCCCACGATCTGCCGCACCCGGTCGGCGGGCACGTCGTCGGCCACGACGACCGCTATGTCCTGCCGCACGGCCGGGAAGCTCGTGACGTCCTCGTAGGTCTCGACGCGCGCGCCCGCGAGCTCGGCCAGGCGGTCGAGGTCGAGCTCGAACGCGGCCGCGCCGCTCAGGTCCCACGCGCGTGTCACCAGCGGATGGACCTCGCCGAGCCAGCCGAGCGCCTCGCCTTCGACGTGGACGGCCGCGCTGCGGCCCGGGTGCAGGAACGGCTGCGGGGCCTCGGCAACGCCCCACTGAAGGCGCAGGGTCTCCAGCAGTGCCGTGAGCACGCCCTTGGCGGCGAAGAAGTCGGCCGCCGGCGGCTCCGGGGTCCGCCATGACCGCGGCCTGGCCGCGCCGGTCAGTACCACGCCGACATGGCGGCGCTCATCGGGCAGCGCACCGTCGAGGTCGGCCAGGTACACCCCGCCCGTTTCGAACAGGCGGAGGTCGGCCACGTCGCGGGCGGCGTTGTAGGCCGCGACCTCGAGCAGCGAGCCGAGCAGCAGCGTGCGCATGACGGACTGCTCCTCGGACAGCGGATTGCGCAGGCGCACGAACCGGCGCCGCGGATCGTCTGCCGGCAGGCGGAGGCGGTCGGCCATCGCGGGCGATTGGAAGCTCCACCCCATGACCTCGAGCAATCCGTGACCGGTGAGCGCGTCCTCGACCCGGCGGCGGGCCCGCTGCTCCGCGGTCAGGGAGCCGCCCGCGTCCTGGCGTGCCGGCAGCGTGGCCGGGAGCCGGTCGACGCCATCGATCCG
>JAWVFS010000331.1:0-5053 GCA_033855795.1 Solirubrobacteraceae bacterium
GTCGATGCCCAGCGAGG
This sequence comes from Solirubrobacteraceae bacterium, assembly GCA_033855795.1. GTDB lineage: Bacteria > Actinomycetota > Thermoleophilia > Solirubrobacterales > Solirubrobacteraceae > JALYZC01. The sequence continues at coordinate 18 of JAWVFS010000331.1, forward strand.
CCGCCGAGCTCGCGAGCCACTCGAAGTTGTAAAAGGCCAGCCGTTCGTCGGTGAGGTCCGGGGAGAGCCGCGACCGAGGCGGTCGGTACCCCTTGATCCGGTAGTCGACGGCGCGGCACTCGTCGAGCTGGCCCGGCGAGGAATGGTCGTAGGAGTGAAACGCCACGCTGTGCCCGGCGGCCAGAAGCCCATCCAGGACGTCGGGCACGATCAGCCCGAGGACCTGGTAGGTCGCCGGGACGCCCGCCGCCGCCTCGACCGCGAGCATCTCGTCGAGGTTGCCCGGCGCGGCGGCGTCGGCCCGGCGGGCGAACTCGCGGTCGACGTCGAGGTGGCCATGGCCCCGCTCGATGTCGTGGCAGACGCACACCGTGCGACGCGACGGCAGCTCCTCGCGGCCGGGCTCGGGCCAGACCACGCCGGCGGCGTTGCGTTCGAGGTCGATGACCCACCAGTCGTCGCGCCGCTCGGGCGAGAAGCGCTCGACGGGCGTGTCGTAGACACGCCGGAAGAGGTCGGGCTGGACATCGCGAGCCGGGTCGGTGTGGCGCAACGCCAGGTCCGCGGTCGGCGTGTGGAGGCGGACCGCCCCGCGCTCCGAGGCGAAGGCGAGCAGCCCGTTGAGCAGCATCTGCGGCCAGCCCCTGAATCGGTTCTCGATCCGGCTCCGGTATCGGGGGATGCGGCCGATCCGCTGGACCAGGTCCGATTGATGGACCAGCGAGTGGGCATCGTGGCCGTCGAGCAGCACCGTGGCGCTGGCCACCTGTCCCGCCCGGCCGAGCTGCTGGCGGTGCCAGTTGACGTCGTCGTCGTAGAACACGGAGGACGGGAACTCCTCCACGAGGGCCGGGTCGGCGTACAGGAGGACCTGCCAGTGGGCGGAGAGATCATGCTGACCGCACGCGTCCAGCGCGAGCTTGTAGCCATCCGGCCCGCACTTCGGGAGCTGATATAGCCTGTGCGCGAAGACGTGGCGCGCTCGGTATTCCCTGGACAGGAACTCGGTTTCGCGGTCGCGCGCGAGGACTCTGAAGGTCGAAGGGGGCACGTCGAGCGCGATCCTACGCTGACCGTGCTGATGCCGGTGAAGCGCTTCCACGAGGCGTACCTCCGCGAGGCGATCGCGTCCGTGCTGCGCCAGACCTCGTCGGCGTGGCGGCTGATCGTCGTGACCGAGCCCGCGCAGAGTGCGACGCTCGCGAGGTTGCTCGAGGACGTTCTCGCCGATCCCCGCATCGCGCTGATCTCCAACGAGGGGCGAAGGCTGGCCGGGGCGTTGAACACCGGCATGCGGCACGCGACCACGGACTTCGTGGCGAGCCTCCTGGGCGACGACCTGTGGGATGGCGAGGCCGTCGCGGTCCTCGGGCGGCGGATCGCCGCCTCGCCGGACGCGGACTTCCTCCACTCGTCGCGCCGCTACATCGACGGCGAGGGCCGGGCGATCAGCGGCGTGATCAGGGGCCGCGCCTCGGTGGCGCTCGACGACTTCGCCTCCGGCACGCCGGTCAAGCACCTGCTCTGCTGGCGGAAGGACCTCGCGCTGTCCTTCGGCGGCATGGACGAGTCGCTCGACCTCGTGGACGACTTCGACTTCCCCTGGTGCATGGCCGAGCACGGAGCGACGTTCTCCGCCGTGCCCGAATGCCTCTACGTCTACCGGGATCACCGCGAGGCCTATCGCCTCACCACCCATGTCCCCCAGAGCGTGCAGGCCAGGCAGCTCGCCGAGGTCCTGCGCAAGCACGGCCTGGACCGGGCCGCGATTCGCGACCGCGTCGAGCAGGCGCGGCGCTCCTACCTCCAGCAGGCGCTGTACGCGTCGCCGCTGGACCGCTCGATCAAGCGCCTCAGTGGCGCCGATCCGCGGCGCGGCTGGCGCGAGACCTACGGTTGACACGGAGGTCGAGGGCTCAGAGGTTCTCGACGACGAGCGGGCTCTCCCGGCGGAAGATCCACACCCCGAGCGCGAACACCCCGGCCACGACCGCCAGCGGGATCAGCAGCCGGATCGCTCCGCCGCTCACCGCGGCCGCTGACGGTGCGCTCGGGTCGATCACCGCGTGGCGCGTCTCTGTGAACGCCGCCGTGAGGGGGTTCGCCATCGCGGGGCGCTGCAGGTTCGTGGGAAGGAACACGACCACGTAGAAGATCGCCGAGCCGTAGAACAGCGCTTGGCGCAGGAGGACCCAGATCTGGTCGATGTCGCGGTGGCGGACGTAGAGCGCGGAGAGCGCCAGCGCGGTCCCGGTGGTCAGGAACGAGAGGAGCACCACGATCACCGGCAGCTCGAGCCAGCTGACGCGCGGCGTGATGCCCGCCACGAACACGAAGATGAACACGACGACGAGGTTCGCGAGGAGGTCGAACGCCGCGCCCAGAACCACGGACAGCGGAATCGTGATGTGGGGCAGGGGCAGCTTGCGGAGCAGGTCCTCCTGGCGGACAAGGCAGTTCACAGCCGTCGTCGTGCCGGTGGCGAAGAAGGTCCACAGCACCAGCGCCGTCAGGAGGTAGACGGGGTAGTTCTTGACGCCGTGGTCGAACGCGCCCACCTGCGTGAAGACCGCGTACAGGATCGCGAAGAAGATCAGCGGGCCCGCCATCACCCAGAGGTAGCTGAGCAGCGACTCCGTGTAGCGCACCCGGAACTCGGCGACCGCCAGCGCCCGCGCGACGGTCGCCACCCGGCGCGGGTCGCGGCCGAACATCGGCGGCCCGGCCCCTCGCCCGCGCGGCGCCGCCTTCCGCGTCGACCGAGCCATCTCCACGCTCGGGCGCTCGGCCGGCGCGCGCGCGTTGCGTTCCTCGTACTCCTGCGCGATCCGGTCGGGGCTGCCGATGTCGACCAGCCGGCCGGCGTCGAGCAGCATCGCGCGATCGCAGAATCGCTGGACGGTCTCCATGTCATGGGTCACCAGCAGGACCGTGCGGCCGCTGTCCCGAAGCGCCTCGAGCCGCTCGAGGCACTTCGCCTGGAAGCCGGCGTCGCCGACGGCCAGGACCTCGTCGAACAGCAGGACGTCGGCGTCGACCTCGGTGGTCACGGCAAAGCCGAGCCGCATGAGCATGCCCGACGAGAAGTTCTTGAGTTTGAGGTCCACGAAGCGCTCGAGCTCGGCGAAGGCGATGATGTCGCCCAGTCGGGCGCGCGCGTCCTCGCGGCTGAGCCCGAGGAGAATGGCGTTGAGGATCGCGTTGTCGGCCGCCGTCATCTCCGAGTTGAAGCCGACACCGAGGTCCACGAACGGCGCCAGACGGCCGTCGACCCGGATGTCGCCGGCATCGGCGCGGTAGATCCGGGACAGGCACTTGAGCAGCGTGCTCTTGCCGCTCCCGTTGCGGCCGACGATGCCGACGAATTCGCCCCGGTGCACCTCGAAGCTGACGTCGTCCAGCGCGGTCAGCGCCTCGTAGCTGCGATGCCGGAGCGGATGGATGACGCGCTCCTTCATCGTCGAGTACTTCTCGTGCGGGAGGCGGAAGGACTTCGTGACCGAGGCGGCCGATACCGCCACGGGCGCGGGGGATCGTTCGCGCGACCGGTCGGGGGCGCGGGCGGGAATGCTCATGGTCAGTCGGGCACCGGGCCGGCGTCGCGGGCCGGGTTTCCGACGGCGACCCGGTCGGGGCCGACGTCGTCGGTCACCACCGCTCCGAAGCCGACGACCGAGTTGGGACCGATCGACACGCCCTTGAGGACGGCGGCGCCCCCGCCGATCCAGACGTTCTCGGCGATCGTGATCGGCGCCACCGCCGGTTCGAGCGACCGATCCGAGGTGCGGCGGCGGCTGACCGGGTGGTGGTCGGTGTCGAAGATCCGCGCGTCACCGAGGATCGCGTCCCGTCCGACACGAATCGAACGCGCGCAGCTGAAGCGGGTCCCGTTGACGTACGCGCGGTCGCCGATCTCGATCCGGGCCTCCGCGGTGTTCGTCCAGGGCGTGGTGTGCGCGGCGACCACCACGTCGTCTCCGATCACCACCTCGCCGGGGCCGCGCAGCGTCATCCTTCCCTGCAGCGAGAAGCGCCGCCCGATGCGGATGCGGGGCCCGCCCGTCAGCGCCCGCAGCTTCCAGAGCGGGCGCCGCGCCCATGCCCGCAGCCACCCGACGATCCACCGCCGGCCGCGCCGGCGGGGCGCCTGCACGACCGGCGCGGGGAGGGCCTCGCGGGTGGGCGTCATCAGAAGGGCCGCCAGTGGTCCCAGTCGCGCTCGTCGGTGCCGACCTTGCGCAGCAGGGCCAGGCCCTCATCGGCGCGGGCCAGCTCGTAGTCACGGTCGCGGTTGGTGCGGAGGAAGTCGATGACGCGGGCCACCGCCGGGATCCAGGGATCGTGGAAGGCCACGATCCCGCCCTCGACGAGCATGCGATCGACGTAGAAGAAATCGACCAGCACGAAGTCGAAGAGGTGATGGCCGTCGATGAAGGCGAAGTCGCAGGCCTGTCCCTCGGCGGCCATGCGGGGCAGCGCCTCGTCGGAGCGCTCCTCGACGACCTCGACGAAGCGCTCGATCCCCGCGCGGCGCAGGTTTTCGCGGCCGAGCGAGCGCCACTTGGTCGACTGGATGGGATCGATCGCGACGTGGCGTCCGGCGTCGCGGTCGGCGTGGACACCGGCGATCGCCAGCGTGGAGAGGGCGTAGGCCATTCCGGTCTCCAGCGTCCGCACGAGGTCGTTGTCGCGGACGGTCTCGGCCAGGAGGACGGCGTGCTCGACGGGAATCGAGGTCGGGAAGACCTCGAGCGGCGGCCCGTCGGGGTCACGGGGGTCCGCCACGCGCGGGCTGGCGTAGAGGCCCTCCAGCACCGCGCGCGCCCCGGCGCTCACCGGGATCGCGTCCTGTGCGCCGAGGGTCATGCGCTCGTCTGCACCTCCGCCGGCACGATCGAGCTCCGACGATCGCGGGCCCGCTGGGCCAGCGACCAACCGCCGATCGCGCCGGCGGCGGCGACCGCCCCAAGTCCCGGGATGCCGAATCGCCACTCATACAGGGTGGTGGCGACCGGGAAGAGGAGCAGGTAGAGCTC
>JAWVFS010000332.1:0-2889 GCA_033855795.1 Solirubrobacteraceae bacterium
ACGCGCTCGCAGGTCCTTGCGGAGCTGCGCGACTCGGAGCGCTTCGTGCTCGTCACGCACGAGAACCCGGACGGTGACGCGCTCGGCTCGCTGGTGGCGATGCACGAGCTGCTCAAGGCGCTGGGCAAGGACAGCGTGATGTTCATGGCGGCCGACGAGTTCCCGCTCCCCTACGAGTACCGCTTCTTCCGGCTCGAGGGCCTCGTGAGCGTGATCCCCGACGACGTCGCGGAGCGCACGGTCGTGTTCCTGGACTGCGGCAACATCGATCGCAACCCGGCCGATGTGATCAAGCGCGACGACGCGCACATCCTCAACATCGACCACCACCACGACAACACGCACTTCGGGACGGTCAACCACGTCGTGCCCGAGGCCTCCTGCACGGCCGAGATCGGGTGGGACCTCAGGCGCGGGCTCGACGTCGAGCCGACGCTGCCGATCGCCGAGGCCCTGTACGTCGGGCTGGTGACCGACACCGGGAAGTTCATGTACGAGAACACCGGCACGCGTGCGCACGTCTTGGCCGCCGAGCTCATCGACGCCGGGGTCGCCGTCCACGAGATCTACCACCGCCTGTACGAGGGGATCCCCTACGGCAAGCTCGAGCTGCTGGCGCGGGGCCTCGCCCACGTCGAGCGCTACGACGGAGGGGCGCTGACGCTCACGCACCTGTCCGCGACCGACTACCTCGAGACGGGTGCCGAGGAGAACTACTCCGAGGGCGTCGTGGATCACCTGCGCTCGGTCGAGGGCACGGCCGTGGCCGGACTGGTCCGCGACCTGCTCGGGGACGGTCACGAGGGTCGGCGCAAGGTCTCGCTGCGCGCCACCGACGGCCGAGTCGACGTCTCGCGAATCGCCCGCGCCCAGGGCGGCGGGGGCCACCGCCAGGCCGCCGGCTTCTCGACTGCGATGGAGTGGGAAGAGCTGGTCAGTTTTCTGCGAGATGAAGTCGCGGCGCAGCTCTAAGTCGTCAGTCATCAGACGTCAGTCGTCAGTTGCAAGGGTTCGGGGCACGCTCTGACGACTGGCGACTGGCGACTGACGACTGACGTCTCCGGTCTTCTGCTGATCGACAAACCCGCGGGCAAGACGAGCCATGACATCGTGGCGGCGGTGCGGCGGGCTCGTGGCGGGAAGGTCGGGCATGCCGGGACGCTGGATCCGTTCGCCACGGGGCTGCTCCTGGTGCTCGTCGGCCGGGCGACCCGGGCGCAGCGGTTCTTCATGGCACTGCCGAAGACCTACCGGGCGGTCGCGCGGCTGGGAGCCGTGTCGAGCACCGGCGATCCCGAGGGCGAGATCGTGGAGACGGGCGTCGTCCCGCCCGAGCCGCTCCACCTTCCCGTCGGCGAGGTCCGCCAGCGCCCGCCGGCCCACTCGGCCGTCAAGGTGGGCGGTGAGCGCGCCTACCGCCGGGCCCGCCGCGGCGAGACCGTGGAGACGCCCGAGCGGACGGTGATCGTGCACCGCTTCGACCTGCTGGCGCGCGAGGGCGACCGCGCCGAGCTCGAGATCGAGTGCTCCTCGGGCACCTACGTGCGCAGCCTGATCGCGGATCTCGGAGACGCCTACTGCGCGGAGCTGCGGCGGACCGCGGTCGGGCCGTTCCACGTGCAGGACGCCGATCCCGATCGACTGTTGCCGCTGGGTAACGCGCTGGCCTTCCTTCCCGAGCACCGGCTCGAGGGCGAGGACGCGCGCCGCGCCGTGCACGGCGTCGCCGTGCCCGGCGGCGAGGTCGCCGGCCCGCACGTGCGCCTGACCGACGCGGAGGGCCTGATCGCCGTGGCCGAGCCCCGGCCGGACGGCATGCTCAAGCCCACCGTAGGCTTCCGCGAACGGTGATCCGCTCATGAAGGTGACGTACCTCCCCGATGTCGAGCCGCGCTCGCGACGCGTGGCCGTGGGCGTGTTCGACGGCGTCCATCTCGGACACCGGGAGGTGATCGGCGGCAGCGACACCGTGCTGACCTTCGAGCCGCACCCGCTCTCGGTGATCCAGCCCGCCGCCGCGCCCAAGCTGCTCACCCCCCTCGACGTCAAGGCCGAGCTGGTGGAGGAGCTGGGCGTCGAGGAGATGGTGGTGATCCCGTTCGACGACGCCTTCGCGCAGCGCAGCGCAGAGGACTTCGTCAGTGGGGTGCTCGTGGACGCGCTCCAGGCGACGCGCGTGTCGGTCGGGCGCAATTTCCGCTTCGGGCACAAGGCCCGCGGCGACGCGGCGCTGCTCGCTGAAAACGAGCGCTTCGAGGCGCGCGTGTGCGGCCTCGTCGAGGTCGAGGGGGAGACCGTCTCCTCGAGTCACATCCGGGGGCTGCTCGCCGCCGGTGAAGTCGAGCACGCGATCGCCTTTCTGGGCCAGCCGTTCCAGCTGCGCGGCGAGGTCGTCCACGGCGATGGTCGCGGGCGCGAGCTCGGCTTCCCGACGGCCAACCTCGTACCCGACGAGCGCCTGGTCCGCCCGGACATGGGCGTCTATGCGTGCCGCGCCAACGGCGTTCCGGCGGCGATCAACATCGGCGTGCGGCCGCTGTTCGAGACCGGCCGCGGCGTCCTGATCGAGGCGCACCTGATCGACCACGACGAGGATCTCTACGGGACCGAGCTGCGCATCGACTTCCTCTCGCGGCTGCGCGGCGAGCGGATGTTCGACTCCGTCGAGGCGCTGGTCGAGGAGATCGCCCGCGACGTCGAGCGAACGCGCGAGCTGGCGGGATAGCTCTGCTAACCTCGCCCGCCGCATGACCGTCACCGCCGAGCGCAAGCAGGAGCTGGTGCAGAAGTTCGGCAAGGCCGAGCGCGACACCGGGTCGGCCGAGATCCAGATCGCACTGATGACCGAGCGCATCAACGACCTCACGCAGCACCTGCGCGAGCACTCCA
>JAWVFS010000333.1:0-4841 GCA_033855795.1 Solirubrobacteraceae bacterium
GCACGAACGTGTCCTGTGGGCGGGCGAAGCCCTCGTCGGTGGTGGTGGCGGCGAGGTAGCCCGCCCGCTTCACCGCCTCGATGACATGCTGGTTGTACGCGCCCGCCGGATAGCAGAAGAAGTTCACCGTCAGACCGAACTCCTTCTTCAGCCGCGACTTGGAGGCCTCGAGCTCGTAGCGCAGGTGCGCGTCGTCGATCGACGGCAGCGACGGGTGATTGATCGTGTGCGAGTCGATCTCCCAGCCGTTGGCGATCATCTCCCGCACGTGGGCGGCCTTGAGGTCGCGCAGGTTGCCGAGCTTGAGGTTGAGCACCCCCGGCCAGTGCAGGGAGCGCAGCACCGGCATCGCGTCCTTGTACTGCCCGCTGTAACCGTCGTCGAACGACACGACCACGGGCTTGGACGGGAGCAGGCCGCCATGGTGCCACGCGTCCCAGGCCTGCTGGAGCGTCACGCCGTGGTAGCCCTGCGCGGCGAGCGCGTGCATCTCGGCGCTGAAGTCCGAGGCGGTCACCCACAGCTCGGGGAACGGGGTGCCCGGCTTGACAGTGCCGATCACGTGGTACATGAGGATCGGTACCGGCTCGCTCGGCGCGCGATGGGCACCGGGCGCGGTTGCGGGGACCGGGCCCAGCAGCGCGCTCGGCTTCGCCTTCGCGGAGCCCTTGCCGCCGGCGTTGGCGGAACCGGCCCTGGGCCCTGACGCGGCGGACTTCGCCGACCCCCCTCCGCCGCTCCCGCCCCCGAGAAGCACCACGGCGGCCACGATGGCGGCGGCCACCCCCAGGAGGCTGAGGCCGACGACGCGTCGACGGTGCCGAAGCGTGCGCGCCTGCTCGGCGCGGCGGGCGACGCGGTCAGTGTGTTCCATCGCCCACCGCCTCCCCGTCGAGCGCCGCGTTGACGAGCGCGTCGGCGCGCGCGTTGCGCTCGCGCGGCACCGATCTGATCGACCAGCGGTCGAAGCCGCGCAGCGCCGCAAGCGCCTGCCGGTGGAGGGGCTTGAGCCCCGCATGCTTGACCTTGTAGTCGCCCTTCACCTGGCGCGCCACGAGCTCGGAGTCGTTGACGACCTCGACCTCGGTGGCCCCGAGCGTCCGCGCCCGCTCGAGCCCGAGCAGCAGGCCGCGATATTCCGCCACGTTGTTGGTCGCCACGCCGATGACCTCGCCGATCTCGTCGAGCACCTCGCCGTCGGGCGTGGACACCACCACCCCCACGGCGGCCGGCCCGGGGTTGCCGCGGGCGCCGCCGTCCACGTGGACGACCAGCTTCATCGAGCGCGGGAGGCTAGTGGTTGCGCCCGACCACTCAACCGACGTCGGTCGGGGGGAACTCCCCCGGCACTCGGGGCCGGCGGCGGTCGCGAACCTGGCGATTGCCGGAGTCCTCGGTGTCGCGTGCGCTGGAGCCGCGCCGGTCGCCCTTGCGGCGGTCGATGATGACCTTCACGTTGGGGTCGTCCTCGTAGTACTGCGAGAGCTTGTCGTAGAGCTCGTCCGCGAGCTCCTGTGGGACGACGCAGTAGATCATCGGAGTGAAATCAATCGAGGTGGATGCAGGCGAGTTCCCCGCCCAAAGCCCGGCTCGGATCCTACCGCGTCAACTCGCGAGCGCCAGCCCACCGAGCTCGTCGGCCGCCGCGTTGGCCTCCTGGTCCTCGGGCGGGAGCTCGGCCAGCTCGTAGCCCTGCGCCGCGACGCGCACCGCGGTCGGCCCCTCGGCCAGGTCGACCTCGTAGCGGTACCAGCACAGCTCCCAGGCGACCACGATCCCGACCATGCTGTCCTCGTCGCCGGGCCGAACGGTCACGCCCGGCGCACCCAGCGACCGCGCCACCCCGGCGACCGTGCGGGGATGGTCGCTGGCGTTGAACAGCTCGACCGCCCGCGCCGCCTTCATCTCGCCGTTGGTGGGGACCGCGTGGATGTTGTGCTCGGGGTCGTACGTGAGCGCCGGCGCAACGGGCTCGGCGACCGGCTCCTCCCCCGGTTCGGCCTCGGCAGCCTCGCGGGCCCGGCGATAGCGGGCGCGCAGGCGCTCGGACAGCGGCCGGCGCTCGGGGCGCTCGCGGGCGCCGCCGGACAGCTCGAGCGAAGCGCTCTCGCGAATCCAGCCCTCATGAGCGGCCCGCGCCGTGCACAGCTCGCATACCTGACGACGGGACGCGCCGACCAGATATGTCTCGGCGTGCTCACCGCGGAGCAGGGTGCGGCCGCATACGTCGCAGGCGACCGCTTCGTGCTGTGTGCGGACGTCCTTGCGAGTCATAGCAACGACGACGAGGGTACCAGCGCTCCGGCGACCGCTGCGCCGGGCCGTTGTCAGCGGTGGTGCTGCGGCACGCGGGCCCTGCCGCGCAGCTGCGCCAGCGCGTGGCCCTGCCTGTCAAGCGCCACGAGCCGCCAGCTCCAGCGTCCGGGCGGCAGTCCCAACGTCCAGCTGGTGGCGCGTGCGGCGCGGCGCCCGGCGCTTCGCACGACCGGCCGGTGGCCGAGAAGCTCGAGGCGGTAGCCGGCCACGGCCCCGCGGTCTCCGGCCACGCTCCAGCGCAATGTCAGCCTCCCGACATCCCGGCCGGCGCGGATCTGCGAGCGGCGCGCCGCCAGGCGGACCTGGGGTCGTGCCGCGCCCGCGTTGGGCACGAGTCGCCGCATCGCGGCCCCGGCGTCGAGCTCACCCGCGGCGACGGCCCCGGAGAGGCCGGGGAGGCGCCGCGCGCCGCCCAGCAGCGCGTCGCGCACCTGGTTGGCGCCGGCCCCCGGGCTCGCGGCCTCGAGCAGCACGGCGGCCCCGGCGACCTCGGGCGCTGCCGCGGACGTTCCCGACCAGCGCGCGTAGGACCCGCCGGGGCTCGGCCCCAGCACGTCCTCACCGGGCGCGGCCAGAACGACCGCGCCGGCGCCGCGATCGGAGAAGGAGGACAGCACGCCGTTCGGGCCGGTGGACGCCACGGCGATCACGTTGGGCTCGGGGTACGCGGCCGGGTAGGACGGCCGCGTGCCGAGGTCGGCGCCCTGGTTGCCGGCCGCGGCCACGACGAGGACGCCCTGGGCCTGCGCGGCCTGGATCTGCTCCTCGAGCGCCTGGCTGCGGTCGGGGCCGCTCAGGCTCAGGTTGATGATCCGGGCGCCGTGGGCCAGCGCGTAGCGCATGCCCTCCACGACCGTGGCCGTGGTGCCGACGGCGTCGGCTCCCAGCACCCGCACGGCCATGATGCGAGCGTCCTGTGCAACGCCCGTGCCGCCGATGCCGTTGTCCCCGCGCGCGGCGATGATCCCGGCGACGGCCGTGCCGTGTCCGTTGTCGTCCGTCGGCGGGCCGCCGCCGCCGGTGACGTCCACGCCACTGGCGCCGGCGGCCGGGTCGTGCCACATGTTCGGCGCGAGGTCGGGATGGGCGGAGTCGACACCGGTGTCCAGCACCGCCACCGTGACGGCGCCGCCAACGCTGGTGCGCCAGGCCTCCTGTACGCCGGTGGCGTCGGGCTGGGTGAGGGGCCACTGCTGATCGAGCAGTGGGTCGTTCGGGATCGAGGCGGCGCGGAAGGTGCGGTTCGGCTCGACCCACCGCACGCCGCGGGTCCGGCGCAGCCGGGCCGCGGCGGCGGAGCCGCCCCGTACGACTCGGACGCCCGGCGCGATCGTGCGCCCGGATGCCGCCGCGGCGCCGGCGGCGCCGGACGACGCACTCACGCCGACGAGCAGTTCTCCGGCCGCGGGCGGGGCCGCCGCGGCGGGGGCGGCGGCGACGGACGCGGCGAGCGCGAGCACGACGGGAAGGACACGCCTGAGGAGGGCAGCACCGGACACAAGACTGCAACGGCGCCCGGGACCCCTCTCGCCGACCCGCGCACGGTCTCAGCGGACGAATCGATGATCAGGTTTGGCGTGCCTCACCGGATCCCGGTGAGGCGGGCGTCGCTAAGCGCGGACCGCGTCGGCCTCGGCCTGGGCCTCGTCCACGACCTTCTGGGCGAGGTGGCCGGGGACCTCCTCGTAGCGCTCGAACTCCATCGTGTACTCGCCCTGGCCGCCGGTGATCGAGCGCAGGTCGGGCGCGTAGGAGAGCATCTCGGCCATCGGCACCTCGGCCTTGATCTCGGTCATCCCCCCGCTGGGCTCCATGCCCATCGGGCGGCCGCGGCGACTGTTGAGATCGCCGATCACGTCGCCCACGGCCTCCTCGGGAACCGACACGGTCACGAGCATGATGGGTTCCTTCAGCACCGGGTGGGCCTGCTCGAGCGCCTGCTTCATCGCCTGCGACCCGGCCAGCTTGAAGGCGATCTCCGAGGAGTCGACGGTGTGGTACTGGCCGTCGAACAGCGTGACCCGGACGCCCTTCACCGGGTAGCCGGCGACCGTGCCGTGCTCCATGGCCTCGCGCACGCCCTTCTCGACCGCCGGGATGAACGAGTGGGGGATGACGCCGCCCTTGATCTTGTTCACGAACTCGAACTCGTCAGCGTCGGGCAACGGCTCGATCTCGATCTGGCAGTCGCCGAACTGCCCGCGCCCGCCGCTCTGCTTCTTGTGGCGGCCGTGGGCCTTCGCGTTGCCGCGGATCGTCTCGGTGTACGGAACCCGCGGCGGCTTGAGCGCCACCTCGGCGCCGAAGCGGGACTTCATTCGCTCCACGATCACCTCGACGTGCACCTGCGAGAGCCCGGCGACGATCTGGTCGCCCGTCTGGGGGTCGCGGTGCAGGTCGATCGTCGGGTCCTCCTCCTGCAACCGGCGCAGCGAGCTGAAGACTTTCTCCTCGTCGCCCTTCGCCTTCGGCTCGACGGCAAACGCCATGACGGGCGCCGGCAGCTTGATCTGCGGCATCTCGAC
>JAWVFS010000334.1:0-3874 GCA_033855795.1 Solirubrobacteraceae bacterium
TGGCGATGCGGTTGCCGACGAAGCCCGGCACCTCGCCGCAGCGGATCGGCATCTTGCGAATCGCCTGGGCGAAGTTGGCTGTCGCCTGCATGGTCTCCGGCGACGTGTCGTCGCCCTCGATCACCTCGATGAGGCGCATCATCGAGGCGGGATAGAAGAAGTGGAAGCCGACGACCTGCTCGGGCCGGCTGGTGGCATCGCCCATCTCCGAGATCGACAGGGACGAGGTGTTGGAGGCGAGGATCGCGTGTCCCGGGGTGACGGCGTCGAGCTCGGCGAACACCGCCTGCTTGATCTCCATCTTCTCCGGCACGGCCTCGACGACGAAGTCGACGTCGCCGAACTGCTCGCCGTACTCCGTGGTGCCGTGGATGCGTCCGAGCAGCGCCTCGCCCTGCTCGTCGGCCTGCTCCTGAGTGATCTTCTCCTTCTTGACGAGACGGCCCAGCTGGCCCTGGGTGACCTCGCGGGCCTTCTCCAGGCCCTGGTCAACGAACTTCTGGTCGACGTCCTTGAGCACGACGGGGATGTCGGCGGCCGCGATCACCTGCGCGATCTCGCCCCCCATCGTGCCGGCGCCGACAACGGCGGCTTTGAACACGAACATGGGTGTCTGGAGGTCCTTTGACTCGAGGAGGCGGGGGCCGCCCCGCCCGGGCGCGCAAGGCTATCGCGATCGCCGCGGCGGCGGGTCGGGGGCCTACCGCAGCTCGGGGGCGGCCTCGAGCTCCCGCGCGAAGCGCACGAGCGTGCGCCGTAGCGAGTCCCGCATGGCGCGCCCGATGAAGAACACGTCGGCCAGCGCCCGCAGCGGACCGCCCTGCTTGAGCTTGTAGTCCAGCGACAGCGTCACCCCCACCCCGCCCTCGAGGGGCGTGAAGGCCACCGTCTGCGTGCCTGCCACGCGCGGATCCTCGACCTCGGTGGTCTGGCCCTCGCCGGCGACGTGTGCGGTGACGTGTTCGACCACGCGACCGCGGCCCGCCGGTGTCGAATCCCAGACCACGGTCCCGCCGGCGTCGGGCCACCCCTCGGCACGCACCACGTGGGCGAAGCCGTCGACGAACGACGGCCAGCGCTGGAGGTCGTACCAGAGAGCCTCCGCGTCCTCGACGCTCCCGGCAACCTCGATCGCGGCTCGTGCGCGCCCCATCGCGGAGCATTATCGCGAGGCGCGGCCGACAACGACGAGGGCCGCCTTGCAGGGCGGCCCTCGTCAACACTCGCCTGTTGGCGCTAAGCCTACGCGGCGGCCGGTGCCTTGTCCGGCTCCTCCACGCGGCGGGGGAGCAGCGTCTCGCGCGCGATGACCAGCCGCTGGATCTGCGAGGTGCCCTCGTAGAGCTGCATGATCTTCGCGTCGCGCATGAGCTTCTCGACCGGATACTCCTTGATGAACCCGTACCCGCCGTACACCTGTACGGCGTCGGTCGCGACCTCCATCGCGGTGTCCGCGGCGAAGCGCTTGGCGTGCGATGACTCGAGCGTGTTGCGCTTGCCCTCGTCCAGCAGCACCGCCGAGTTCCAGACGCCGAGGCGCCCGAGGTGCACCTTCGTCGCCATGTCGGCGATCATGAACTGGATCGCCTGGTGCATCGCGATCGGCACACCGAACTGGACGCGCTCCTTGGAGTACTCGGTGGCGAACTCGAAGGCCGCGCGCGCAATGCCGACGGCCATCGCGGCCACGCCGGGGCGCGTGCGGTCCAGGGTCTGCATGGCGAGCTTGAACCCGTGGTTCTCCTCGCCGAGCAGGTTCTCCTCAGGAATCTCGATGTCGTTGAAGCTGACCGTCGCGGTGTTCGAGGCCCGCTGGCCCATCTTGTCTTCCTTCTTGTCGACGGTCACGCCCCAGTCGCGCTCGACCACGAACGCGGAGATGCCGCGGTGGCCGGCGTCCTTGTCGGTCTTGGCGTAGACCGTGTACCAGTCGGCGTAGCCGCCGTTGGTGATGAAGCACTTCGAGCCGTTGAGGACGTACTTGTCGCCCTTCTTGACGGCCGTCGTGCGCATGCCCGAGACGTCGGAGCCGGCGTCGGGCTCGGTGAGGCAGAACGAGGCGAGCTTGAAGTCCTCGGCCAGCATCCCGAGGTACTTCTTCTTCACCTCGTCGGACCCGCCGATCTGGACCGGCGCGGACGCCAGGCCGTTGCAGGCGATCGAGGTGCCGATGCCGCTACAGCCCCAGCCCAGCTCCTCCTCGATCAGCGTGCCGTCGAGGAACGAGGCGCCGGGGCCCCCGTACTCCTCTTCGATGTGGCTGTTCATGAGGCCGAGCTCCCAGGCCGTGCGCATCACGTCCTCGGGCCAGGTTCCGTCCTTGTCGTACTCCCAGGCGACGGGCCGCATCTCCTTCTCGGCGAAGTCGTGCGCCATCTCCCGGAGCGCCTTCTGCTCATCGGTCAGGGTGAAATCGACCACGGTGGATGTCTCCTTCTCATGGGCGCGGGCAGAGAGTGGGACGGCCCGCGCCAGCAAGCAGATTGACTAGTCAGTCAACTTTCTGACTGCAAGCGTAGCGGAGCGATCCGGGGCCGACAAGCGCCAACTGACCGGCACGTAGTGACAGATGTCACGAACGTGCGAGCACCAGCACGACGGCCACGATCGAGCCGATCAGGACGATCGCGGTCAGCAATGCGAGCGCGTACTGCTCCTCGAACAGGGCCGGTCGGCGGGGGGCCAGTGATTTCCGGCGGAAGCGGCGCCACATGCGCGAGAATCGTAGTCGTGGCCGCGACCATCGCCTCCTCCACGCAGGACGCGTTCTGGACGGTGCTGCTGATCGTGGTGATCGGCGGCGCGGTGGTCGCGGTGTTCACGTTCCTGGGCACCGGCAAGCTCTACGACCAGATCGGCCGCGGCGGGCTCTCCCTGCGCGAGGACGACGACGGGCGCGGGGGCAGGATCGGAGGAGGCGCACCGCCCAGCGGGGCCGCGGCCGTTCGGGAGCGCGACGACGAGATCCGCCAGCTCCTCACCGCGCGCAACGAGCGCCGCGCCCGGCGCGGCGAGCCGCCGATCGACGTGGACGCGGAGCTGCAGCGCCTGACGGCGCCGGCGATCGACCCCGCCCTGCGCGACGAGATCCGCCAGCTCGTCGTCGCCCGCAACGAACGCCGCGCGCGGGCCGGCAAGGAGCCGCTCAACGTCGACGCTGAAATTGAGCGCCAGGTGCGTGAGCTGAGCGGGTAGGCTGCGCCCATGGCGGACCCCCGCAAGTTCGAGCTCGACGACATCCTCGTCCGTCCGGGGACGTACTTCAATCCCCAGACCGAGGTGCTGATCGTCGTGGACGACTCCCCGGAGATGGGCGCCGAGATCTTCAACATGGAGGAGTTCGAGGGCGCCGAGTGGGTCCTGATCTCCGACGACGCGCCGATGGACGAGAACCAGCGCGATGAGATGCTCGAGCGCTTCCAGGTCCACTATCACCCCGGCGGCGCCGAGTCGATCACCGACAACGGCGACGAGCCCGACGACGAACTCGAGGAAGACGACCAAGAGGTCGGCCGCGAGGACTAGGGCGCGGGAGTGACCGGGCGGCTTGGCCGCCCTCCTTCGCGTCGCCTCGGCCGCGCTGGCTCCGGCTCGTAAACAACGAGCCTCCGCCTGCCCGGGCGAATGTACCCGGGTGGCTTCGCCACCCTCCCGCCCTTCGGGCTCCGGGCCTGCAAACCGCAGGCCCTCCGCCCGGGAGGGCCGTCAGTACCGCTTCGCGGTAATCGTCTCGGCTCGGCGTTGGCTCACCGCGTTGCGAAGAAGAACGCGAGGGCCAGCACGAGGTACACCGCCAGCAGCTGTAACCCCTCGTACCACGTCGACTCGCCTTCGTTCGTCACCTGGTTGGCGATGATCACCGCGAGCACGATCG
>JAWVFS010000335.1:0-5464 GCA_033855795.1 Solirubrobacteraceae bacterium
GTCCTGAAGGGCGAGGTCGAGGACGTCGTGCTGCTCGACGTCACGCCGCTGTCGCTGGGCCTGGAGACCATGGGCGGCGTCATGACCAAGGTCATAGAGCGCAACACGACGATTCCGGCGCGCCGGACCGAGGTCTTCTCGACGGCCGAGGACAACCAGACCGCGGTGGACATCGTCGTGCTCCAGGGCGAGCGCGAGCTCGCCGCCGACAACCGCCAGCTCGCGCGGTTCCGGCTCGAGGGGATCCCGCCGGCGCCGCGCGGCGTCCCGCAGATCGAGGTCACGTTCGACATCGACGCGAACGGCATCCTCAACGTCTCCGCGCGCGACAAGCAGTCGGGCAAGGAGCAGACGGTGACGATCACCGAGACGACGAACCTGGACCAGAGCGACATCGAGCAGATGGTGCGCGACGCCGAGGCTCACGCCGATGAGGATCGCCGCCTGCGCGAGGCGATCGACGCCCGCAACGAGCTGGACTCGCTGGCCTACCGGGCCGAGCAGCTCGTGGGGGAGCTGCAGGACCGGCTCCCGGTCAACGAGAAGGCACGCGCCGAGCAGCTGATCGCCGACGCACGCCAGGCCATCCAGGAGCAGGCGGGGCTCGACCGCGTGCGCCCGCTGATCGCGGACCTCCAGCAGGTCACGCACAGCCTCCCGACGGCCGCGTCGGCCGCCGCGGGAGCCGGGGGCAACGGGGCGGGCGGAGAGGCGTCCGGCAACGGCGCGGGCGGTGAGGCGGCCGGCGACGACGAGGAGGTTGTGGATGCAGAGTTCACCCGAGAATGAGGGCAATGGGCACCCCCGCGATCCGTCCACGGGGGTGGCGGAGCCGGAGACGGCCGTCAACGAGAGCGAGGCCGGCCCGCCCACGGCGGGCGAGCTCGCTGACGCGCTGGCCGGCATGGAGGACCGCTACAAGCGCGCGGTCGCCGACCTCGACAACTACCGCAAGCGCTCGGCACGCGATTTCGATCGGCGCGTGGAGGACGCGACCGACGCGCTGCAGCGGGAATGGCTCGAGGCGGTCGACAGCGTCGAGCGCGCCCTGCGCCTGGAGCCCGAGAGCCCGCTGCTTGAGGGACTGCGCGCCGTGCTGGAGCAGATGGAGGCGATCCTCGCCCGCCGCGGCATCCAGCGGATTGGCGCGCCGGGCGAGCCCTTCGACCCGGAGCGCCACGAGGCGGTCGGGGTCAGCGAGAACGCAGACATCCCCGACCAAACCGTGCTCGACGTGGCTCGCTCCGGGTTCGCGGTCGGCGATCGGGTGCTCCGCCCGGCGCAGGTGATCGTGTCGCGCCGACCGCGCGAACCCTGATGGCCGTTGCCTTCCAGGACTACTACGAGGCGCTCGAGGTTCCCCGCGACGCGAGCACGGAGGACATCCGCGCCGCGTACCGCAAGCTCGCGCGGAAGTACCACCCCGACGTCAACAAGGAGCCCGGAGCCGAGGACCGCTTCAAGGAGATCTCCGAGGCCTACGAGGTCCTGCGCGACCAGGAGAAGCGCGAGCGCTACGACCGCCTGGGCGCGAACTGGAAGCGCGGCGACGACGTCTCCGACGACAGCGGGTTCGCCGGCTACAGAACCGATCCGGGCGGGTTCGAGGACGTGCGGTTCGATTTCGGCGGCGGCGACTTCGGCGGAGCCGACTTCAGCGACTTCTTCGAGGGCATGTTCGGCGGCGCCGGCCGTCGGCGCGCCGCGGGGCGTGGCGGCTTCAACGGCTTCGCCACGCGTGGCGGCGACCAGGAGGCGGTGCTCGAGCTGTCGCTCGAGGAGGCGGCCGCGGGCGGCCGGCGCAAGATCTCGCTCGGCGACGGCCGCGACTACGAGGTCAACGTGCCGGCCGGAGTGCGCGACGGGCAGCGCATCCGGCTGGCCGGCGAGGGTGGCCGCGGCGTCGGCGACGGGCCCTCCGGCGACCTGTTCCTCCGTGTGCGGCTCAAGCCGCACAAGCGCTTCCGGCTCGAGGGCCGCGACCTGTATGTCGACCTCGCCGTCGCGCCATGGGAGGCCGTGCTCGGTGCCGCGGTGGACGTCCCGACACTCTCGGGGTCCACGCGCGCCAAGGTGCCGGCCGGGTCCTCCTCCGGACGCAAGCTGCGGCTGCGGGGCCAGGGCATACCCCGGCCGAAGGGCGGCCACGGGGACCTCTACGCCGTGGTCAAGATCGTGGTGCCCAAGAAACTCGGCGACGAGGAGCGCGAGCTCTGGGAAAGGCTGGCCGACGTGTCGGACTTCGATCCGCGCGGGGGGAGGCGATGAGCACCACCGCACGACGAGCCAGCGCGACGGGCCGCCTGGTGCCAAGCCGCCGCCCGCGCCGGGCCCAACTCGTCGAGATCGACGTGCTGGCCCGCGAGGCGGGCATCCATCCGGACCTAGCGCGGCGCCTGATGCGCATGGGACTGCTCGAGCCGGCCGGCGGCACCGCCGCGGCACCGCGGTTCCCGCGCGACGCGGCGGCCCAGCTCGCGCGTGCCGTGCGCCTGCGACACGACCTCGGCATCGGCTACGCCGGCGCGGTGCTCGCCAGCCAGCTGCTTGCCCGAATCGAAGTGCTGGAGGCGCGACTGAGCCGCTACGAAACCCCGACCAACCGACCGAGGTGACGGCATGGACCCGAACCGCCTGACGCAGAAGACCCAGGAGGCCTTCCACGACGCCCAGACCAAGGCGCTGCGCTTCGGCCACACCGAGGTCGACGTCGAGCATCTCCTCATGGCCCTCCTGGAGCAGTCCGACGGCCTGATCCCGCGGCTGCTCGAGCGCGCCGGGGTCGACGTGTCCGCATTGGACGCCGCGGTCGAGCAGCAGCTCGAAGGGCGCCCGCGAGTGAGCGGGCCCGGCGCGGCGCCCGGCGAGGTGTTCGTTTCGCGCACGCTCGGCCAGGTCCTCGACGCCGCGGAGCGCGAGGCCGAGCGCCTGAAGGACGAGTACGTGTCGGTCGAGCACGTCCTGCTGGCGATGATCGATTCGGGCTCCGGCTCGGCGGCCGGACGCCTGCTCAAGGAGCACGGCCTGACCGGCGAGCGCTTCCTCGAGGCGCTGACCGAGGTGCGCGGCGCGCAGCGCGTGACCAGCGCCACCCCGGAGTCGGCCTACGAGGCGCTGGAGAAGTACGGCCGCGACCTCGTCGAGGAGGCCCGCACCGGTCGGCTCGACCCCGTGATCGGGCGGGACACCGAGATCCGCCGCGTGATCCAGATCCTCTCGCGCAAGACGAAGAACAACCCGGTGCTGGTGGGCGACCCGGGCGTAGGCAAGACCGCGATCGTCGAGGGCCTGGCCCAACGGATCGTCCGCGGCGACGTCCCCGAGGGCCTCAAGGACAAGACGGTCTTCGCCCTCGACATGGGGTCGTTGCTGGCCGGCGCCAAGTTCCGCGGGGAGTTCGAGGAGCGCCTGAAGGCCGTGCTCACTGAGGTCAAGGCCGGCGAGGGCCGGATCCTGCTGTTCATCGACGAGCTGCACACCGTGGTGGGTGCCGGCGCCGCCGAGGGCGCCATGGACGCGGGCAACATGCTCAAGCCGATGCTCGCGCGTGGCGAGCTGCATTGCATCGGCGCGACCACGCTGGACGAGTACCGCCGGCACATCGAGAAGGACGCCGCGCTGGAACGGCGCTTCCAGCCGGTCGTCGTCGACGAGCCGACGGTCGAGGACACGATCTCGATCCTGCGTGGCCTGCGCGAGCGCTACGAGGTCCACCACGGCGTCAGGATCCAGGACGCCGCGCTGGTCGCCGCGGCGACGCTGTCGCATCGCTACATCACCGACCGCTTCCTCCCCGACAAGGCCATCGACCTCGTCGACGAGGCCTGCGCCGTGGTGCGGACCGAAATCGACTCGATGCCCGCCGAGCTGGACCAGATCACGCGGCGCGTGATGCAGCTCGAGATCGAGGAGGCGGCCCTGAAGAAGGAGAAGGACGCGGCGAGCAAGGAACGCCTGGGGGCAGTTCGCAAGGAGCTGTCCGAGCTGCGTTCGCAGGCCGACGCCATGACCGCGCAGTGGGAGGCCGAGCGCCAGGCGATCCGCAGGCTCCAGGAGCTGCGCGAGGAGATCGACGCCCTGCGCCGCGAGATCGAGGAGGCCGAGCGCCGCTACGACCTCAACACGGCGGCGGAGCTGCGCCACGGCCGCCTGCCCGAGTTCGAACGCCGGCTCCGCGCCGAGGAGGAGCGCCTCAGCGACAAGCAGGGCACGACGCGTCTGCTGCGCGAGGAGGTGACCGAGGACGAGATCGCCGAGATCGTGGCGCGGTGGACCGGCATCCCGGTGGCCCGGTTGATGGAGGGCGAGCGCCAGAAGCTCCTGCGCCTCGACGAGATCCTGCACGAGCGCGTCATCGGCCAGGACGAGGCCGTGCAGCTCGTGGCCGACGCGGTCATCCGCGCCCGGGCCGGGATCAAGGACCCCAAGCGGCCGATCGGCTCGTTCATCTTTCTCGGGCCGACGGGCGTCGGCAAGACCGAGACGGCACGGGCCCTGGCCGAGGCCCTGTTCGACTCCGAGGAGAACATGGTGCGCCTGGACATGTCCGAGTACCAGGAGCGGCACACGGTCAGCCGCTTGATGGGCGCCCCGCCAGGTTACGTCGGCTACGAGGAGGGCGGGCAGCTCACCGAGGCGGTGCGGCGCAAGCCCTACTCGGTGGTGCTCTTCGACGAGATCGAGAAGGCCCATCCCGACGTCTTCAACACCCTGCTGCAGATCCTCGACGATGGCCGGATCACCGACGCGCAGGGCCACACCGTCGACTTCCGCAACACGGTCGTGATCATGACCTCGAACATCGGCTCGGTGTATCTCCTGGAGGCGACCGGCGCGGACGGAGAGATCCCCGAGGACGTGCGCGCCCGCGTGTTCGCCGACCTGCGCGAGCACTTCCGGCCGGAGTTCCTCAACCGCGTCGACGAGACGGTGCTCTTCAAGCCGCTGACGTTGAACGAGATCGAGCAAATCGTCGATCTGCAGATCGTCGAGGTGCAGCACCGGCTCGCCGACCGCCGGATGGACCTGCAGCTCACCGAGCCGGCCAAGGCGCTGATCGCCCGCGCGGGCTACGACCCCGTGTACGGGGCGCGGCCCTTGCGGCGGTTCATCCAGCGCGACGTCGAGACGCGGATCGGGCGGGCGCTACTGTCCGGCGAGATCCACGACGGCGCCACCATCACGATCGACGCCGACGACGACGAGCTCCTCATCAGCTGGACCAATCCGCCGGGCGACGCCGGCGGGGAGGAGGAGACGGAGGCGACGCCCGAGGAGGCCGTGGAAGCGCACGCGTAGCGGCTGGGGCCGTTGCACGCGTCCGATACCGGCGGTCAACCCGTCTGTCAGTCCGGCAGGGTGGAGAGGGTGAAATGCGATGAAACGCGATCGCCCTCGCGATTACATGCTGCCGACTAACCGTGTGGCCTCGCCGAACGTTGTCACGGTGTTGCCACAGCGCACT
>JAWVFS010000336.1:0-4652 GCA_033855795.1 Solirubrobacteraceae bacterium
GCGTTCCCGGGAATCTTCCGGGGCGCGCTGGACGTCCGTGCGCCCCAGATCACCGAGCCGATGAAGGTGGCGGCGGGCCGGGCGATCGCGGACATCGTGACCGGCTCCGAGCTGCGCGAGGACTACATCATCCCGTCGGTGTTCAATCGCGATGTCGCAGACGCGGTCGCGGAGGCGGTCGCGGCCGAGGCGAAGGCGGCGGGTGAGGCGACGGCCGGGGATGAGGTCGGGTTCGCGGATACCGACACGCATCGGGTTCGAGCGATTTCGTAGGCCCGAGTCGTCAGTCGTCAGTCGTCAGTCGCTAGGGCATAGAGTCGGGTCGTGAACGTTGCGGTCACAGGCGCGACTGGGCTTGTGGGTTCACGGCTCGTTTCCCGGTTGCTCGAGCGCGGTGACGAGGTCACGGTCCTGTCCCGCGATCCTGACCGGGCGCGCTCCGTGCTCGGTGAAGTCGAGGTTGCCGACTGGGATCCGACCGGCACCGCGCCTCCGACCGGTGGGCTGGCGGGGCGCGAGGGGGTCGTGCACCTCGCGGGCGAGCCCGTCGCGCAGCGCTGGAGCGACATGGCCAAGGAGCGGATCTGGACCAGCCGCGAGGCCGGCACCCGCTGCCTGGTCGCGGGACTGCGCGAGGCCGAGCCGCGACCGGGCGTGCTGGTGTCGGCGTCGGGCATGGGCTATTACGGCCCGCGCGGCGACGAGCGCCTCGATGAGAGCGCCGAGCCCGGTGACGACTTCCTCGCCGACGTCACCAAGGTCTGGGAGGCCGAGGCCGCGGCCGCGGAGGAGCTGGGGCTGCGCGTCGTGCTGGTTCGCACCGGCGTCGTGCTCGATCGGGCGGGCGGTGCGCTGGCCAAGATGCTGCCGCCGTTCCGGGCGGGCATCGGCGGCCCGGTCGCGGGCGGGCGCCAGTACCTGCCCTGGATCCATCTCGACGACCTCGTCGGCATCTACCTCGCGGCGCTGGACGGCGGCGACTGGTCCGGTCCGATCAACGCCAGCGCGCCAGAGCCGGTCACGAACAAGGAGTTCTCCAAGGCCCTCGGCCGCGCGCTGCACCGCCCGGCGTTCGCGCCGGTCCCGGCGTTGGCGCTGCGGGTCCTCTACGGGGAGATGGCCGAGATCGTCACCACCGGCCAGCGCGCGATCCCCAAGCGGGCCACCGACCTCGGCTACGCCTTTCGCCACCCGGACCTCGACGAGGCCCTGGCGGCGGCGCTTGGCTCCTAGGCCGCGGCTTCGTGCGATCGGTGCCGACCGTGACGACCATCGGCGTCTACGGATGGACGCCGGAGCGGTTCATCGCCGCCCTACGCAACGCCGATGTCCGTCACCTCCTCGACGTTCGCCAGCGCCGCGGCGTGCGCGGATCCGAATACGCCTGGGCGAACTCGGCGCGCCTGCAGGCCGCCCTCGCCGAGGCCGGCATCGAGTACCGCCACCACAGGGAGCTGGCGCCGACGACCGAGCTGCGCCAACTCCAGTACCGCGAGGACGCCAGGCTCGGCGTGGGCAAGCGCTCGCGGGCCGCGCTCGCCCCGGAGTACCGCGAGCGCTACACGAAGGAGATCCTCGACCGCGTCGACCTGGCGCCGATCGTCGACGCGATGCCGGCCGACGCGGTCTCCGCGCTGTTCTGCGTCGAGCGCGACCCGGAGGCCTGCCACCGGTCGATCGTCGCCGAGCGTCTCGCCGCCGGGTTCGGCCTGCCGGTCACGCACATCCTCCCCGGTGGCGAGTGAGGATCAGTCGCTCTCGCGCCGCCGGCCGATCGGTCCGTAGCGCTTCCACGCCGACTCGGGCTTGGGCGGCCAGAACAGCCAGATCACGACGCCGATGACGGCCAGCAGCATCCCGCTCGCCAGGCCCGGCTTCTCGCCGTAGCCCTTGCGGTCCGAGAGCCAGGAGGCCGCGATCGCCGACGCCAGCCAGGCGAAGAGCAGGTACAGCGCGGTGGCGCCGATCAGCGCGATGACGGTCATGTGCCCAGGTACGCCTTCTGCACATCGGGGTTCTCGCGCAGGGCGGCCGACTTGTCGGCCAGCGCGATCGTGCCGGTCTCCAGCACGTAGCCGCGCGACGAGTACTCCAGCGCGAAGTTCGCGTTCTGCTCGACCAGGAGGATCGTCGTCCCCTGCTTGTTGATCTCGGCGACCGTCTCGTAGATCCGCTCGACGAGGATCGGCGCGAGCCCCATCGAGGGCTCGTCGAGCAGCAGCAGCTTCGGGCGGGCCATCATCGCGCGGCCGATCGCCAGCATCTGCTGCTCGCCGCCCGACATCGTCCCCGCCTTCTGCTTGTCGCGCTCCTGGAGCCGCGGGAACAGGGTGAAGACCCTCTCCATGTCCTCGTTGACCTCCGCCCGGTTGCGGCGCAGATAGGCGCCGAGCTCGAGGTTCTCGCGCACCGACATGCGTGGGAAGCAGTGGCGCCCCTCGGGCGACTGCGAGATGCCGAGCTGGACGATGTCCTGCGGTGCAGTGGCCGAGATGTCGTTGCCGTCGAAGCGGATCGTTCCCGTCCGCAGCGGCGTCAGCCCGGAGATCGAGCGCAGCGTCGTCGACTTGCCGGCGCCGTTGGAGCCGATCAGCGTCACGACCTCGCCCTCCTCGACGTCGAGCGAGATGCCCTTGAGCGCCTCGATGTTGCCGTAGAAGGTGTGGATGTCGTCGACTTCGAGAAGGGCCATCACTGCTTCCCGAGGTAGGCCTCGATGACGCGCTTGTCCTGGCGGACGGTCTGGGGGTCGCCCTCGGCGATCTTCTCGCCGTGATCGAGCACGGTCACGCGTTCGGACACACCCATGACGACCTTCATGTCGTGCTCGATGAGCAGGATCGTCAGATCCCTCTCCTCCCGGAGCTGGCGCATGAAGTCCGTCAGGCGCGCCGACTCCTGCGGGTTCATCCCCGCGGTCGGCTCGTCGAGCAGCAGCAGCTTGGGGTCGGAGGCGAGCGCGCGCGCGATCTCCACGCGGCGCTGGTCACCGTAGGCCAAGTTGACGGAGAGCTGGTCCGCCACCTCGCGGCGCAGGCCGACGTAGTCGAGCATCTCGAGCGCCTTCTCGCGCGCCTCCCGCTCCTCGCGGCGCTGCCGCGGCAGCCGCAGAAGCGAGCCGAGCAATCCGGCGTGCAGCCGCGCGTGCTCGCCGACCATCACGTTCTCCAGCGCCGTCATCGTCGCGAACAGGCGGATGTTCTGGAACGTGCGCGCGACCCCGAGTGCGAGGATGCGGTCGGGCCGTTCCTGCGCGATGCTCTTCCCGTCGAAGGCGATGGTGCCCGTGGTGGGCTTGTACAGCCCGGTGAGCATGTTGAAGAACGTCGTCTTGCCCGCGCCGTTGGGCCCGATGATCGAGACGATCGACAGCCGTGGGATCGAGAACTCGACGTCGGATACCGCCAGGAGGCCGCCGAACACCTTCGAGACCGACCTGGCCACGAGCAGGTCGTCCGACGGCGGCGGGCCGGTGGCCGGCGCCGGTGTCGGGGCCTCGGTGACGCCGTCGCTCACGCCCTCACCTCGAACAGCTCGGTCTCACCCGCGCCGACGCCCTCCTCGAGCTCGAGCTTGCGGCGGCGCTCGGGTATCAGCCCGGCTGGTCGCAGCACCATCATGATCACGAGCAGGAACCCGAAGATCCCGAACGAGAGCTGGGTCAGGCTGAAGTCCAGCCCCAGCTTGCTCGGTATGTCGTTGAAGACGTCCGGGATGAGGTAGTAGTTGATGTAGGACAGCGCGAGAGCGCCGACGACGACCCCCCAGATCGATCCGAGGCCGCCCAGGATGACCATCGCGAGGACGAAGATCGAGAAGGAGAACTCGAACGTTCCCGCGTTCACGCTGTTGATGTAGTAGCCGAGGAACGCGCCCGCCATGCCGCCGAGCGCGGCGCCGGTGGCGTACGCCAGCAGCTTGGTGCGCACGAGCGGAACGCCCATGCTGGCGGCCGCGACCTCGTCCTCGCGCAGCGCGATCCACGCGCGGCCCAGCCGCGAGTCGCGCAGGCGGAAGTTCACGAACAGCGTGAACACGACCAGGGCCAGCGCCACCCAGTAGAAGGGTCTGATGTTGGTGGCCTGGTTGAACTCCCCCAGGATCGGCAGCGATAACGGGTCGAGCGGCGAGATCGCCTGCTGACCGTTGGTCAGCGTGGCATTGTGCGTGAACGGCAGGTCGATCGCGTCGCCGTTGACCGCGATGGTGCCGACGATCTCGCCGAAGGCGAGCGTCACGATCGCGATGTAGTCGCCGCGCAGGCGCAGCGTGGGCAGGCCGATGATCATGCCGGCGAGCGCCGTGAGGCAAACGGCGACGACGAGGACGATGAGGAAGTTCAGGTGGATGCCCGCCGTGGGCGTGTGGGAGAGCGTGCTCTCGGCCGCCTTTCCCTGGACCAGGATGTGGACGCCGTGCTTGTTGTTGGCGCCCGAGAAGTAATCCGACGCGAACCAGCCGGCGCTGTAGGCGCCGATCGCGTAGAACGCGACGTACCCGAGGTCGAGGAGGCCGGCGAAGCCGACCACGACGTTGAGCCCCAGAGCCATGACCACGTAGGCCAGGGCGATCACCGACCGATCGATGAAGCCGTTGAGCGGATTCAGGAACAGCGGGAGCACGATGGCGAAGATCAGAACTGCGCCCGCGAC
>JAWVFS010000337.1:0-13569 GCA_033855795.1 Solirubrobacteraceae bacterium
CCGCCACACCTTCTCCGGCGGGTGACGGAGGGTGCGGGTGAAGCGAAGCTGCCAGCGTCCGTCGTCGCGTTGCGCCGGCGGAACGTCATGCGTCGTTATCCCGTGATGGTCAGCGGGATCCCGCTGCCGATGCGCGCCGCAAGCCAGGTGATGGCGTGGGTGTTGAGCCGGATGCAGCCGTGCGAGGCCGCGGTCCCGGGCGTGCCCGAGAGGTTGTTGGTTCCGTGGAGGGCGATCTGGCCTGGGCCGCCGTCGAATTCCTGCAGGACGTTCGATCGCGCGCTGGTGGCCAGGGCGAATGGGCCGCCGGCGGCCCCGGAGGAGAGTGCAAGGGCCTCCTCGATGAAGAACTGACCACGTGGCGTGGGGGTCGAGGGCTTGCCGATGACGGCTCGGAACCGGCGTGCGGCGCGGCCGAAGTGGTAGACGGTGACCCGGCGGGCGGATAGGTCGAGAAATAGGCGCCACTCGGTGGATGTGGGCTTGGTCTGCTGGGCCCCGATCCAGCCCTGGTGCCCGTTGGGTCGCCCAGGCAGTCGAACGCGCACCCAGGAGTGGCCGTGACTGCGCGCACGGCCGAGCACCGGGAGAACGGTGCGCACGCCCGTGAGCGGGCGCCGAGCGCTGACGGTCTCGATCCGGCGTGCACGCGTGTTGGGCGAGGTTCGGGCGACGTGATTGTGCAGGAGCACGACCAGCGGTTGGCTCGCGGGGACTCTCGACGCGGCGGCCGGCACCGGAGCGGCCAGAGCGCAGCCGATGGCGGCCGTGACGAGCGCGACCGCCGACGCCGAAACCCCCCGGCGCAGGCCGGGGGGTCGCGGGACGTCGTATCGGCGGTTGGTCATCCGGTGAACACCGACGGGCCGGGGGCCGGGCGGAGCACGGCCGCGGCGCAGGCGCGGTAGCGCAGCGTCAGGGTCTTGGCGCGGGTGGCGTCCTTGAACGTGACGCGCGCCCTGACCTTGTGCCGGCCCGGTGCGGCTCGCACGAACACCGAGAACGGCGACCGGGAGCGGCTGCTGATACGCCTGCCGTCAATGCTGAAGACGACACGCTTGATCTGGCGGCCGCGGACGGTGGCGCGGAACCCAGCCGTGCAGGCCGCATTCGGCGAACGCACCATGGTCGCCGTCCCGGTGCGGGTCCGCCTGGGCGTAGCCGCCTGAGTCGCGGGTACGCCCGGGTTGGAACCCGCTGCGGGCCCACCACCGGAGGTCGAGGTACCGCCGGAGCCCGACGTCAACGGCGGTGCGGTGCCGCACGCCGAGCCGTCGAGAACATTGTTGTTCAGGCTGACGGTGCCGTTGCGGGCGAGAACCCGCCCGATCACCGTGGCGCCGTTGTTCAGCGAGATGCTGGTGAGCGCCATCAGGTTGCCCTGGAACGCCGTGGTGCTGCCCAGCACCGCTGAGCTGCCGACCTGCCAGTACACGTTGCACGGGGAGGCGCCGTTGACCAGCACGACCGAACTGGCCGATGCGGTGGTCAGCTGCGAGGTGATCTCGAAGACAAACTGAGCGTTGGGGTCGCCCTGGGCATCGAGGGTGAGAGGACCGGTGAGCTGGGCATCCGACGTGTAGCGGTATGCGCCGGCGGTCAGCGTCCGATTGCCGAGGTCCGTGCCGGTGAGATCGTCGGCGGGTAGGACCGACTGCCCCGCCGCGACGCCATAGGCGGTGGTGAGGTCGGACTGCGCCTGGGCGGCGACGGCGTCGTCGTTGTGCGTGGCTCCATTGACCACTGCGGGGAGCCCGAAGCCGGTGAGCGAGGTTCCGGGTGAGACCCCGAGACCGCCGTTGAGGACCGACGGACCGCTGTTCGTGACCTCGGCGCCGCCCAGTGCCACGAAGGGCTTGGCGGTCGCGAGATCGACCGCGGAGGCTTGGGCGGCCGCCGGGACGGCGACGCACGCAACAAGCACGGCGAGGACGGCAGTCGCGCGACCGGCACGCGTAAGACGAATGGGGTTGGACATAGCGTCCTCCCGTATGTAGTGAGCAGCCCAACGACGGTCCGTCGGGCGCCACAGACCGCTGATGCGAGCGATCGGCGTGGTGGCGCTCCTTCGGTAGCCCGGCTCACTCCGGTGGAGTTCCGTGGCTTTGCGGACCCGCCTCGCGACGAGGGTGCCTGGGTCGAGAAGATCCTCGGTGTGCCATCCGTATCGCCACAAACCCGTGGCGGCTTGAATCGGGAGCCATCTCCCCGGATGACGCGTATGACCAGGCTGGGTGAGTCAGGCGCGCTGCGCCTCCGGGTTCAGTTCATGCGCCGGTAGCGCCACACGCACAGCGGGACGAAGACCGCGAGCAGGCCGATGATCCAGACGGCTGCTCCAGTGAGCGCTCCCGGGACGCCACCGTCCAGCGCGTAGGTCCGAGCGGCGTTTGCCGTCAGCGTGACCGGGCTCACCTCGGCGAACGTCCGTAGCCAGTCCGGCATGCTCGAGACCGGCACGAACACGGAGCTCGCAAAGACGAGCGGGAAGATCACCACGAAGCCCGCGGACTGCGCCGCTTCCGCGCCGCGCACCGTCAGCGCCACGAAGGCGAAGATCCAGCTCAGCGCGAACCCGAACGCGGTGACCACGGCCACGCAGGCGAGCGCGTTCAACAGTCCGGCCTGGAAGCGAAAGCCGATCAGGTAGCCGATCACCGTCATCAGCCCGATGATCAGGACGTTGCGCACGAGGTCGGCCACGGTACGGCCGATCAGCACCGCCGAGCGGGCCATCGGCATCGAGCGGAAGCGATCGATGACGCCCCGCTCGAGGTCCTCGGACAGGCCGACCGCGGTCTGCGTCGCGCGGAACGCCACGGACTGGACGAAGATGCCCGGCAGAAGGAAGTCGATGTACTTCACGCCGGCCGGCAGCGAGCCCTTCACCGCGCCGCCGAAGACGTACGCGAACAGCAGCACGAACATGACCGGCTGGACCGTCGAGAAGATCAGCAGCTGCGGCTGACGGATGAAGTGGCGCAGGTTGCGGCCCGTCACCACGCGGGCATCGGTCACCGCCGACCGCAGCTCTGTCGGCGTCGGGACGTGGAGCCGGAGCAGCCGGCGCGCCGGGCGCGGCGGCACGTGCTCCGGACTCGGCGGCGGGCTGGCAGGCCGCACGGTACGGGGGGCGGTCGTCGTGGACCCCTCCGGTTGGTCGCCGTTCTCGCTCGGCGGCGCGCCGGTGAGCTGGAGGAACACGTCGTCGAGCGTGGGACCGCGCAGCCCGAGGTTGCTCACGCCGATCTCGGCGTGGCGTAGGGCGGCGGCGGCGTCCTCGACCAGCTCGAGCCCGTTCCGCGGAGCCGGCAGCGTGAGCTTGTCGGCGCGCTCCGCCGGCTCCGGGTCGCCGCATCCCACGTCACGCAGCACAACCTGAGCCTCGTTTCGGCTCGCCGCGCTGGTGAGCTCGACCTCGAGGATCTGACCGCCGATCCGTTCCTTCAGCTCGTTCCCGGTGCCCTCGGCGATCACCCGGCCGTGGTCGATGACGGCGATCCGATCCGTGAGCTCGTCCGCTTCCTCCAGGTACTGGGTCGTCAGAAGCAGAGTCGTTCCCTCGCGGACGAGGTCGCGCACAATCGTCCAGATCTGGTTACGACTGCGCGGGTCAAGCCCCGTAGTGGGCTCGTCGAGGAAGAGGATCCGCGGCCGTGTCAGCAGGCTCGATGCGAGGTCGAGCCGACGGCGCATCCCGCCCGAATAGGTGCGCGCGGACCGGTTGCCGGCGTCGGCGAGGTCGAAGCGCTCGAGAAGTTCGTCCGCTCGCCGTCGTGCCGCGCCCGGCGAGAGATCGAACAGGCGGCCGAACATCACCAGATTCTCCCGGCCCGTGAGGATCTCGTCGACCGCTGCGAACTGCCCTGTCAGCCCGAGCAGTTCGCGGACGGCCGGAGCGGCATGCACGACGTCGCGACCGAAGACCTCGGCGCGTCCGGCGTCCGGGGTCAGCAACGTCGCCAGCACGCGCACGAGAGTGGTCTTGCCCGCTCCGTTCGGCCCGAGCAGCCCGAATACGGTGCCCTCCGGAACGATCAGGTCGACGCCGACAAGGGCGGTGGTCTCGCCGAAGTTCTTCGTCACTCCCTCGACGCGGACGGCCGGAGCAGAAGAAGTGGAAGAGGACATCTGGCCGACCATAAGCTACCTGGCGAGGTGGCTTCTCCGTCCGTCGGCAGAGCCCGCGGCCTAGGTCGTAGCGGTCAGCTCGGCGACGATTTCGGCCGCGGGCTGGATTCGCGTGACGTGATCCACAGACTCGCCGGCATACAGAGCCATGGCCGCAATCTCGCCGCGAACGTCCCGCGTGGCCGGCCGCGGACTGAACACTCCGATCTCGGAGTCGCCGACGAGCCCGACAACGGCGCCATCGAATGCTTCGGCCGCCGCCGCGGCGGATCGCAGGACACGGTGAGGAGCATCCGGCCATCCGTTCGCGAATATTTCGGTCAGGACCGTGTCCTGAGAGGAGGCAGCCAACAGGCGCGCGACGTAGTCCGGGTGCGCGTCCGCTTCCTGAGCGGCGACGAACCTCGTGCCCACGCGAACGGCCGCGGCTCCAGCGGCCAGCAGCGCGCTGACTCGCTCCGCCGTACCCACCCCTCCCGCGGCGACGACCGGTACATCGACGGCCGCAAGCGTCTCGGCGAGAACGTCGTCGAGGTGATGGGTCCCGCGCACGTGCCCACCGGCCTCGATGCCCTGAGCGATGACGTAGTCGCATCCGGCGGCAGCCGCCGCGCGAGCCTCGGTGTCGGACCCGGTCTGCCACCCCACGCTTGCGCCGTCGGCGCTCGCAAGGCTCACGAGATCGCGATCGGGATCCCCGTAGAAGAACTCGACCACCGGGACCGATGCTGCGGCCGCTTCAACCGCGTCCGCCGCAACGAACGGGATCAGAAAGCCGATCCCAATCGGTTGAGCGGTACGCGCCCGCGCGTCTTGCACGAGCTGCTCCACTTCAGCCGCAGAGGAGGGGTTCGCGATCATCCCCAAGGCGCCGGCCTCTGAGACGGCGGCCGCGAGCGGTGCGGTACCGATCGGCCCCCCGAGCGAGGCGCATTGAATCGGCACCCGACAGCCCACGAGATCCGTGAAGGCTCGCGTTGTTGCCATGGTCACGACTCTATGGGACTCCTCTTCGAACGCGCTTCAGCGATCCTTGTTGCCAGCGGAGTCTTCTGGGTACGCCGATGTCGTCAACCTGCCGCGAGGAGGATCTCTCATGGCCAAGGACCACGGTTCGTCGGTGAAGAACGACAAGCAGTACGAGGGCCTGCGTAAGAAAGGCATGAGCAAGGGCCGTGCGGCTGCGATCGCCAACACACCCGACGCGTCGAGCAAGGGCGGTAAGCGGTCGGGCGGTGGCGGTGGGAGCAGTCAGAGCAAGCGCAGCAGCGGTCGCGGTAGCGGTGGCAACCGCGCGCAGAAGGCCGCGGCGGGGCGCAAGGGCGGTCGCAAGAGCTCGTGAGCGGCCCGGGCTAGGGTGCCGCGCATGATCGACGGCTTCGTCGCGCCCGGGTTTGAGCCGGTGCGACAGGAGTTCGAGCGAAACTTCGCCGAACGCGGTGAGCTGGGCGCGGCCTGTGCCGCGTACCGCAGCGGTGAGAAGGTGGTCGACCTGTGGGGCGGCGTGCGCGACGCTCGTACCGGCGCGCCGTGGGAAAAGGACACACTCGTCCTGGTCTACTCGACGTCGAAGGGGCTCGCGGCGATGACGCTGGCTCTGGCGCACTCGGGGGGTCGGCTCGACTACGACGAACGCGTCGCGGCCTACTGGCCGGAATTCGCGCAGGCGGGCAAGGGCGACGTGACCGTGCGCCAACTGCTCGGTCACGAGGCCGGGCTTCCGGTCATCGACGCGCCGCTCGACGCTCGGGTGCTGCGTGACTTCGATCGCCTGGCCGCGGTGATCGCCGCGCAGCGCCCGCTGTGGCCGCCGGGCACCCGTCACGGCTACCACGGCGTCAGCCTGGGCTGGTATGAGGGCGAGCTTGTCCGGCGCGTCGACCCGGGCGGGCGCAGTCTCGGTCGGGTCTTCGCCGAGGACATCGCGGCGCCGCTCGGGCTCGAGGTCTACTTCGGGGTCCCGGAGAGCGTGGGCCGCGAGCGCCTCGCCCGCATCGAGCGAGCCACTCCGCTGCGAGCCCTATCGGGACTTCGCCACCTCCCGCCGCGGATGGCGCTTGCGCTGGCCAACCCCCGTTCGCTCACCTTCCGCACGTTCGCCAACCCGCGCCTGCGCAGTCCCGCCGACCTCGATCGGCGCGAATACCGGAGCGTCGAGTTCCCCGCAGGTGGGGCGGTCGGCGGTGCGCGCGGCATCGCTCGGGCCTACGCGGCGTTCGCCGCACGCGAGCCCGAGCTGGGGCTCAGTCCCGGCACGCTGGACGAGCTGACCCGGTACCCCCGTCCGCCGACCGGGGGCTGGCGCGATCAGGTCCTCCAGGTGGACACAGCCTTCTCGCTCGGCTACGCGCGACCGCTGGGCGCATTCCGCTTTGGCTCGAGCTCGCACGCTTTCGGTCACCCCGGGGCCGGGGGCTCCTTCGCCTTCGCCGATCCCGACCGCGAGGTCGCCTTCGCCTACGTGATGAACCGCCTCGGCTTCCACCTCCGCGACGATCCACGCGAACACGCGCTGCGCCGCGCGCTCTACCGCTGCCTCGGCAAAGCCAGTGACTCAGAGCGAGCCGGGGACCGCACCCGGACGGGCTGACGTCGATTACCCGGAGGTAATCGACCGCGCTACCTACGACGGATAAGGTCGCCCGGCATGTCTAAGCGAGGTCCTCGGTCCGGTGAGGTTCCGCGCGCCCGGTGGCGGCGAGCTCTCCTACTTCGCATGTTCGCGAGCTTCGACACCCCGTTCGAGGTAACGACGTCCGAGCTGGCCATCGAGCTGCTCTTCCCGGCCGACCAGGCCACCGTCGCAGCCCTCGCGGACCGCGGTCGGACCAAGGAGGTGCAGGGTGAAACCCGGTAATCCTCGCGCGGGCAACCTGATCGCCGGCGGCGGAGGCGTGTTGCTGATCCTGTCGCTGTTCCTGCCCTGGGCCGAGAAGGGGGGCGTCAGCCGCACCGGCTGGGAGCCGTTGACGATGTCCGACGTCTTCTTCCTGATCGCCGGGCTGTGCGCGATCGTCGCGGCGATCACGGGCGGGCGCGTTGGCCTGTTTCGCCCGGATCTCACGCTGATCGGCGCCACCGATCTGCTCGGCCTCGTGGCGATCGTGCTGATCGGTTGGCTTCTCATCTTCGACTTCCCGGCCGGCGCCGACCGCGAGATCGGCGCCTTCGTGGCACTGATCGGGGCGATGACGATCGCCGCAGGCGCCGGGGACTACCGGCCGCTGCGCGGCGCGCCCTGGTTTCCGAGGGTGCCCTAGCCCGAGCTATCCATCGCCTACTGTGGGCTCGTGAGCTACGCGAAGGACCCGCGGGTCGATGCCTACATCGACCCGTTGCCGACGTGGCAGCAGGAGATCTGCCACGGAGTACGCGATCTGGTCCACGCCGCCGATCCGGCGGTCGAGGAGACGATCAAGCGCACGGTGCAGCCGTACTTCGTGTGCGAGGGAAACGTCTGCGCACTGTTCGCGGCCAAGGACCACGTCAACGTCTTCCTCTACGACGGTGGCATCGTCCCCGACCCGGAGGGCATCATCACGGCCGGCCACGACAACAAGACCGGGCGGACGGTCGCGTTTTACGAGGGTGAGACGATCAACGAGCCCGCTCTCACGGCGATGTTCCGGCAGATCGTCGCCAACAACCGGGCCGGCGGCTGGCGCAAGATCAAGGCGGCCTCCGGCGACGCCTGAGGACGGAGCAGCGAAGGAATCGAACCTTCCAAGCGGGGGGCTGCCCCGCCCTGCCGGTTTTGAAGACCGGATGGGCCACCAGACCCCTACCGCTCCGCTGCGGACGATACCCCTGCATCCATGCGGGATCGCTTGCCACGCTGCTCGGGCATTGCAACGCGAAACCGGTGCGGTCAGACTGTCCGCCGCTTGATCAACACGGCGACCTCAGCCAAGGTCGCCCCCCGACCAAGCGAAGATCTTGGCCGCCTACAACGCCTCTGAGTGGCACGAGCTGTTCGTCGCAACCGCCGGCGCGTCGGCGGCGCTCGCCGGACTCGTGTTCGTCGCGGTCTCGATCAACATCGAGCGCATCCTGAAATTCGACGAGCTTCCGGCGCGTGCCCAGATGACCATGCTGCTGCTGCTCGCCGTTGTCCTCGTCTCGATCATCGGCTTGATACCGGGCCAGAGCCGGACCGCGCTCGGGGCTGAGCTGCTCGCCGAGGGGCTGATACTCGGAGCCGCGATTGCCGTGCTGGCCAAGCGAAGCCTCCCGAAGAGCCCGGAGCAGCGGCCCTTCCCGTTCATTCGCTACGTCCTGATCGCCGGCGGGACGTTGCCGTTCGTGATCGGCGCGGCGAGCATCCTGGCCGAGACCGGTGGCGGGCTCTACTGGACGGTGGGTGGGATCGTCTTCGCGATCGTCGGCGGCGTATTGAACGCGTGGGTGCTGCTCGTCGAGATCCTTCGCTGATGGCAGCGGGGGACGAGCGGGCGGGCAGTGCCTTCGAGCGCGACACCTCGGTGCGGCTGCTCGGCGACGACACGTACGAGGGCTCGCTGGCCGGCCGCTGGTGGATCGGGCGCGCCCCGAACGGCGGTTACCTCGCGGCGGTCGTGCTGCGCGCGCTCGAGGCCGCGCTGGGCGACCCTGGACGCGCGCCGCGCTCGGTGACCGTTCATTACCTCACGCCGCCCAAAGAGGGCCCGGTGACGGTGGCCTGCCGGGTCGAGCGGGCGGGGCGTGCGCTGAGCACGCTGTCGGCGCGCATGCATCAGGGCGACCGGCTCATCGCCCTGGCGTTGGCCGCGTTTTCCGAGCCCTGGCCGGCGGACGTCGAGCTGGACCAGGCCGCGCCGCCGGACGTGCCCCCGCCGGAGGCGCTGGAGGCGCCGTCCTGGGAGCGCCCGCGGTTCGCGGAGAACTTCGACACCAGGCACGCGCTGGGCGCCACGCCGTTCTCGGGCGCCGCGGAGGCCCTCACCGGCGGATGGATCAGGCTCAACGAACCGCAGATCGCCGACGACGTGTTCGTGATGATGCTCGCCGATGCCTGGCCGCCCGCGGTGTTCGGACTCGTGGACGGGTTCTTCCCCGTGCCCACGGTCGAGCTCACCGTCCACTTCCGAGCGGCGCTCCCGCTCGCGGGCGCGACCGCGGAGGACTTCCACCTCGTGCGCTTCCAGACCAGGCTGATCCACGACGGCTTCTTGGAGGAGGACGGGGCGATCTGGAGCCGGGACGGTCAGCTGCTCGCCCAGTCCCGCCAGCTCGCGCTGGTGCTCCCGTCGCCCGGGCCGCAGCGCGTCGCCGGCGGACAGCCTGGGTAGAGCAGCACAGAGGGAACGAGCGGCCGCGCTCTGCGGCCGCGACAGAAATCGACGACGGAGGGTCATGGGAGCGCGCGATCTGCTCTCGCGTCTGGACGCCGGGGCCGGGGCCGCGATCGAAGCTTCGGTCGTGCGCCACCACCGGCGACGGCTGCGCCGGCTCGGGTGGGCGAGGGCCCTCGAGCCGGACGGGCACGACCTGTGGGCCGGTGGGGAACCGCTTCCCCGTGCGGACAACCGACTCGACGTGCTCGTCGACGGGGCGCAAGCACTGCCCGCCATCGCCGACGCCATCGCCGGCGCCCGGGAGCAGGTGCACCTCACGGGGTGGCACCTGGCGCCCGGGTTCGAGCTCAAGCGCGGCGAGCCGAGCGTCGTCCTCGGTGCCCTGCTGGCCGAGATGGCGGAACAGATCGACGTGCGCGTCCTCGTCTGGGCGGGTTCGCCGCTGCCCGTGTTCCACCCGACACGGGCCGAGGTGGCCGATGCGATTCGGACCCTGACGCGGCGGACGCGGATCCGTTGTGAGGCCGATCCGCGCGAGCATCCGGTCCACTGTCATCACGAGAAGACGGTGATCGTGGACGGCCGGGTCGCGTTCGTCGGCGGCATCGACCTCACCGACCAGGCCGGAGACCGCTATGACTCCTCGGAGCATCCGAGCCGTCGTCGGCTGGGCTGGCATGACGTGGCGACACGGCTCGAGGGGCCGGCGGTGACGGACGTCCACGCCCACTTCGCGATGCGCTGGGCCGAGGTTACCGGGGAGCGCGTTGCCGTCGGGGGACAGGCCGACGGAGCGGGGTCGAGCACGGTCCAGGTCGTCCGCACGGTCGCCGAGGACATGTACGACTCGGTTCCCACCGGCGACTTCCGGATCCTCGAGAGCTACGTGCGAGCGCTGCGCTCGGCGCAGTCCTTCGTCTACCTCGAGAACCAGTTCCTGTGGGCGCCGGAGATCGTGAGGCTGCTCGCCGACAAGCTGCGCGATCCGCCGCGCGACGACTTCCGGATCGTGATCCTCCTGCCCGCCAAGGCAAACAACGGCCAGGACGACACCCGCGGTCAGCTCGGTGTGCTCGCCGCGGCCGACGACGGCTCCGAGCGACTGCTCGCCGCGACGATCCGCGCACGCACGGGGCCGCGCGAGGATCCGCTCTACGTGCACGCCAAGGTCGGCATCGTCGACGACCGCTGGCTCACGGTCGGCTCGGCCAACCTCAACGCGCATTCTCTCCTCAACGACACGGAGATGAATGTCGTCACCGACGACGCCGGGCTCGCCCGGGCCGTCCGCCTGCGCCTGTGGGCGGAGCACCTCGAGTGCGCGGTCGAGGACATCGCCGATCTCGCGCCCGCCGAGATCGTGGACGACCGGTGGCGGCCGATCGCGGAAGAGCAACTCGCCCGCTACGAGGCGGATGGGCCACCCACGCACCACCTCCGTGCACTCCGCGGCGTCTCCGGGCGTACGCGTCGCCTGCTCGGCCCGCTGAACGGGCTGGTCACCGACGGCTGACCCGCAGGCCGGCTACCGCTTCGCCGGGCGCGTCAGGTGCCGAAGCGTGCGTCCCGCCGCCGAGTCTTCGATCAGCGTCTTCAGGCGCTTGCGCCGCGTGTCTTCCTTCTTCGCGCTGATCACCCAATAGGTCGCGGTCCGGCGGTACGACGGCGCCTGCTCGGAGAAGAACGCCCAGGCCTTCCGGTTGGCGCGAAACTCCTTCTCGGCCGGCGGATCGAGCTTCGCCTGCTTGCGCTGCTCGTAGGCGTAGATGCGCGACCGGTCGTCGCTGCGCCGCTCGAACGCCTCCAGGCCGGCGGGCATCATCAGCCCCGCCTCGATGAGCTCCCCGGCTCGCTTGATGTTGATCGCGCTCCACGTGCTGCGTGCCTTGCGCGGCGTGAAGCGGATCGTGTAGCTGTGCTCGCCGAGGCTCCGGCGTACGCCGTCGATCCATCCGAAGCACAACGCCTGATCCACGGACTCCGGCCAGGTGAGGCTCGGCCGGCCCGTGCCCTTCTTGTGGAAGCCGACGAGCAGCTCCGACCGGTCGGCGTGGTGTTCCTCGAGCCAGGCGCGGAAGTCGGCCGGGGTCTCGAAGAAGATCGGCTCCATCGGGGCGCATGACAGCAGATAGGGTTGGTGCGATGGCCGCTTCGGAGCCCGTGGCTGTGCGCGAGCGCCCGTTGAGCGTCGACGGGATCGGCTCACGTGTGCTCGAGACTGGCCCCGAGGGCGCCGCCGAGGCGGTCGTGTTCGTGCACGGCAATCCCAACTCCGCCGACGAATGGCGCGGGCTGATGGGCCAGACCGGCGGCTTCGCGCGTTCGATCGCGCTGGACATGCCGGGCTTCGGGAAGGCGGACCGCCCGGGCAACGAGTTCAAGGTCCCGGTCGAGGGGCCGGCAGGCTTTCTCGGCGGCGCGCTCGACCAGCTGGGCGTGGAGCGCGCGCACCTGGTCCTGCACGACTTCGGGGGCCCCTGGGGGTTGGCGTGGGCCGCCGCCCATGCGGACGCGTTCGCCAGCGCCGTCCTGATCAACACCGGCATCCTCATCGGCTTCGAGATGCACCGGGTCGGGAAGCTGTGGGCGCGTCCGGTCGTGGGAGAGCTGATGATGGCCATGACGTCGCGACGCCAGTTCAGCAAGGCCCTGCGCGAGGGCAACCCGAAGCTCCCGCAACGTGACATCGACGCGATGTACGACGACTACGACCGCGGCACGCGCAAGCTGGTGCTGCGCCTCTACCGCAACCGCACCAACGACGAGCTGCTCGAGGCGGCCGCCGCGCACTTCGCCACGCTCGACCGCCCGGCGCTTGTCGTGTGGGGCGCAAGCGACCCCTTCGTTCCCGTGCGCCACGCCGAGCAGCAGCGCAGGGCATTCCCCCGCGCCGACGTCGTGCTGCTCGACGGCAGCTCGCACTGGCCGTTCCTCGACGACCCGCCGGGCGTGGCGGCGGCGGTCGTGCCGTTCCTGCGCGCGCAGGTCTGAACCCCTCCATACGCCTGAGCCAGGGACCCGTCGAGCGAACGAGCGCCAGCCCGACCTGACGGTTCATCCGGCCGGTCGATGGGCTGCGGTGCCGAAGGCCCGCAGGATGCCGCCCGATGCGGCAATCACGGGCCAAAGCTGCGTTTTCCTCGCAATGTGCGCCGAAATCGCCTGACGGCTGGGGGCGAGCCGCGCGGCTCGGCCGCCTCCATCGCGGCACATGGTGATGACCGCGACCACCTTTCCGCACCGGCCCGGCCCCGACCTCGTGCTCGACACGCTGCGCGAGCACGCCGCCTCGCTGCTCGGCACCGCCCGGCGCTACTCGATCTGCGCCGACGATGCGCACGACGCCTACCAGCGAGCGGTCGAGATCTTCCTCAAGCGCGCCCACCGGCTGGACCGCGAGGGTGCGCTGCCCTGGCTGCGGACCGTGGTCAAGCACGAGGCGCTGGCCGTTCGCGCCGCGCGCCAGCGGCTGCTGGGCGGCGGCGACGTCGACCTCGACGCGCGCGAGAACCGCGAGGCGGCCACGCCGGAGGAGTGTGCGGCCGACGCCGACGCGCTGACGCGGTCGGCCGAGGCGCTGCAACGGCTCAAGCCGCAGGAGGTCCGCGCGCTCCTGCTCAAGGCGCAGGGGCACTCCTACAGGGAGATCGGAGAGATCACGGGCTGGTCGTACACCAAGGTCAACCGCTGCCTGACCGAGGGCCGGCGCCACTTCCTCGACCGCTACGCGGCGATCGAGTCCGGGGCCGAATGCGAGCGCTGGGCGGACGTGTTGTCGGCGATGGTCGACGGCGAGGCGTCGTCCGCGGATCTGCTCGCCGTACGCCCGCACCTGCGCAACTGCCCCGCCTGCCGGGCGCGGATTCGGGAGTTCCGGCGCGTGCCGCGTGCGCTCGGGGCTGTCATGCCGGTGGCCGCGCTCGCGTTGCACGACGTCCCCGGAACCGCCCACCATCCCGCTCCGCGGACGCTCGGCCGGGCCTACGAGGCCGTGATGGCAGGCCTCCCCGACCGCATGATCGCGTCGGCGCAGCGCCTGCACGCCGGGCTCGAGGCGGCCTCGAGCGGAAAGCTCGCCGCCGTTGCGATGTCCGCGACGGCGCTGGGCGGGGGCGTGGTCGCCGTGGACGACCGACCCGCCGGG
>JAWVFS010000338.1:0-8228 GCA_033855795.1 Solirubrobacteraceae bacterium
CGATCTTGTTGGGGTCGTTGGGGTGGACCTTGATCGGGATCTCCATGCCCACCGAGATCGCCGCCTTCATGCGCGCGGCCGCGAACACGTAATCGACCTGGTAGGGCTCGCCCTCGCGCGGGTGCACCTCGATCGGGATGTGCATGGCGAAACGGTCGCCCGGCACCATTTCGGGGAAGCCCTTCACCACGCCCTTGGCCGGCGTGCCGGTCTTGAGCACCTCACCGTCACCGTGGTCGTCGGCCATCGCCGATATGTCCTTGAAGGCGCCACGCACCGACGGCATGCCCCCGTGGTAGTCGCCCAGCTCCTTTGCGTCCTTCATGCCCTTGCGGGCGTCCTTGAAGAAACCCATGCGCTGCTCCTTTCCGGGTCGGCCGGGGCTACCAGCCGTAGATGAGCGCCATCTGGGGGTTGTCGGGATCGAACTTGACGGTGATCGCGCCGCCCTCCGACATTCCCTCGAGCTGCGCCGGCAGCATGTACTGCGAGATCGTGGCCTGGTAGGGCTCGCCGCCGCTCGGCGCGATCGTGACGG
Source organism: Solirubrobacteraceae bacterium (assembly GCA_033855795.1). Taxonomy (GTDB): domain Bacteria; phylum Actinomycetota; class Thermoleophilia; order Solirubrobacterales; family Solirubrobacteraceae; genus JALYZC01. Next base: position 539 of record JAWVFS010000338.1, read on the forward strand.
CGAACTGGATCTTGTGGCTTCCCCCGGGGTCGGCCTCGCCCGTGTCCTGCATCGTGTTGAGCGTGCCCGGAGCCTCGACGCCCCCGGCCTGGAGCTTCTGCGCGAGCTGGGCGTATGCCGCCTGCGCGGCCATGTCGCCGCCACCCATCCCCTGCTGCATACCGCCGGCGTTGGACATCGCGTCCTGCGCCTGCTGCTGCATGCCCTTCATCTTGTCCATGAACCCCATCCTGTGATCCCTCCGGTTCGTTGTGCTCGGTGGCGAACCCAGGGTATGGGCTGCCCTCTGGCAATTGCAACGGCGCTGGACGCCTGGTATTACGCGGGCGCGGGTCAGCGCACGTGGCGGTAGAGCCCGGCCAGACGCGCGGCCGGGACACCCGCGAGGTAGAGCCAGCGGATCAGGACCCACGAGGCGATCGTCCGCGACAGGCCGATCCGCTGCCACCGGCGGGCGGAGGTCACCGCGGGGCCCGGGAGGCAGGCGGTGCGGCCCCGGCGCTCCAGCCGCCGGACGAAGTCGTAATCGTCCATGATCGCCAGGTCCCGGTAGCCCCCCAGCGCGTCGAACACCCGCCGGCGCGCCCAGATCACCGAGTCCCCGTAGTAGATCCCGAGCCGGCGCTGCCCCGCGTACCACGTCCCGAGCACGCGCGAGAATCGATCGGCCCCACCGAAGCGCAGCGCGAAGTTCCCGCCGACGACGTCGAAGTCGCGCAGTGCAGCGCACAGCGACGCGTAGGCGTCGTGGGGCAGCCGCGTGTCGGCGTGGAGGAACACGAACGCCTCGCCGCCCGCCGCCTCCGCGCCCGCGTTGAGCTGTCGCGCCCGGCCGCGCGCGGTCACGACGCGGGGCGCGATCGGGTGGGCGTCCGCCACGTCCGCGCTGGCGTCGCTCGATCCGCCGTCGGCCACGACCACCTCGAACCGCCCGTGCAACTCGGCGAGGTGGTCGAGCAGCCCGGGCAGGGTCGCGGCCTCGTCGAGCACCGGCACGACAATTGACACGAGCGGGCCGGGCGAGCGCGGACTCATCGCAACGCGGCGGCGATGTCGTCGGGGAAGCGCGGGTCGGCGAGCGCCGCGCGGGCGTCCGCCGGCGTGTCGAGGTCGCGCTCGCCCCGGAGCATCCCCAGCGACAGGCCCGCCTCCGCCGCCGCCTGCAGCGACAGCTCGAGCACGCGCGGGCCACCCCACGCCTCGGAGGGCAGTGCGAACACCTCCGGATGCGGCTCGCGCAGACCGATCAGGTAGTAGCCGCCGTCGAAGGCCGGCCCGAAGGTGACGTCGATCCCGTCGGCCAGGTCGTCGAGCGCCGCCACCGCGTGGCGCGGCTCCAGCGTGGCCAGATCGGTCCCGACGGTGAGCAGCGGACCGTCGTGCATCGCCAACACGCGCCCGGTCGCCGCCGCCAACCGCGCGCCCAGGTCGGCCCCCTCCTGCGAGAAGAGGTCCGTGCCGGCGGGAAGCAGGGCGCCCACCTCCGCGAGCGACTCTCCCGGCGTGAAGGCGACGAACGCCGCCCCCGGGGCCACGTCCGCCGCCCAGCGCGCCGCGCGCGCCAACAGCAGTGCCTGAAGGCGCGCGCAGCCCTTGGGGCCGAGGAGTGGCTCCAGCCGGGTCTTGACCTCACCGGCCCGGGGCGCCTTGGCCATCACCAGCGCCGCGGGTTCCATCACCGTCACTGCTCGAAGCGGTACACGACCCCGGGCGGCGAGAGCTCCGCCGCACCGAGCCGCGGCAGGGCCGCGAGCAGGACCGCGGCAAACGCGCCGGTGCTCTCCCCCATCAAGCGGATCAGCTCCTCGACGGGCGTGGGCTCGGCGGCGACGCCGTTGGCGTAGTCGGTCGCGTAGCCCATCAGCGCGTAGGGGAGCTCGGCCTCGCCGCACAGGACCGCCTCCGGGCCCCCGGTCTGGCTGACCGCGGTCACACCGGCGCCGCGCAGGGCCGCGATCTCGGTGCGCGTGTTGAAGCGCGGGCCGTCCACGTGCCCGTAGCAGCCGCCGTCGCGTGCCGGAATGCCGGCCTCGGCCGCGGCGGCGGCGAGGACCTGGCGCAGCGGCTCGGAGTACGGCGGCCCGATGATCCAGTGGCCCCGCGCCGGGTCACCGGGGGTGGTGAACAGGGTGCACAGCGAACCATCGGCCAGCCGGTTGGCGAGGAAGTGCAGCTCGTCGAAGACGATCAGGCCACCCAGCGGCTGGTCGGGCTCCAGCGCACCGCACGCGGTGCACGCGATCACGCAGTCGGCACCCAGCTCGCGCAGGGCCCACACGTTCGCGCGGTGATTGACGTGGTTGGACAGGCGCGCGTGCCCCTCGCCGTGGCGCGACACGTGCAGGACGAGCTGATCGGCCCACCGACCCTCGGTGACCAGCGTCGCCCCGAACGGCGTCTCGACGTCGTGGGGCTCGGCGTCGGCGAAATCCGGCAGCGCGTACGTGCCCGAACCGGTGATGATCCCCACCCTGGCCATCTGCGCGTCGATCCTAGCTCCGGCTCAGATCGCGCAGTGGAACGCCGCCGGGAGGGACCCGTCCTCCAGGCGCAGCTCGAGGAAGCGCTGCACGATGAGACGCTTGGCGTCAGCCAACGCGACCTCGCCTCGCGCAACGACCATGTCGGGGCTCGAGTCGACGTCGCCCCCGATCGGATGCCAGTGCACGCCGTCGGCGGTCACGGTCAGCTCGGGCACGATGACGGGCTCGGACACCTCCATCCCGTCCTCGACCTCGTCGGCGAACCCGCGCTTGACGAGCGGGCGCACCGCGAAATCGTCGCCGACGATGTCGAGCGAGGCGAGCAGCGCGCGCAGCTCATCGACCTCATCGCGATTCTCCGGCGTCTCGGTCATCGCGACGCGCAGCGGCAGGCCCAGCCCACGCGCGCAGGCGAGGCCGCTCATCGCCTTCTCCCACGAGCCGGCGCCGCGCCAGGCGTCGTGGGTCGCGGCTCGCGCGCCGTCGACGCTGCTCTGGAGCACGAGGTTCGCCCGTCCCGCGAGCCGTGCGAGCTCCTCGCGCCGGCGTCCGTGGAACAGCATCGCGTTGGTGAGCACCACGGTCGGCAGCCGATCCGACGCGTACTCCAGCATCGCGACGATGTCGGGCTCGATGAGCGGCTCTCCCCCGGTCACGTAGACCTCGGCGAACCCCTCGGCGACGGCCTCGTCGATCAACCCGCAGAAGCGCTCGACGCCGACCGAGCGCCTCCGCGCCCGCGGCGATGACGCCACGACGCAGTAGTCGCAGGCCAGGTTGCAGTGGAAGTTGGAGTACACCCACAGCCGCGGGGGGAACGCGGCGGACCCGAACAGCGGGACGACCGGAAGGCCATCGTCAGCGGGCTCGGACGCCCGCGCCCAGCCCACGCCCTCGGCGGCGAACCCCGTGGGCATCGCCTCGCGGTAGACGTGGTAGCGGCCGCGCGCGCGCTCCGGCGGGGGGACGATCTCCAGGCACGTGGTCCACCAGCCGGACTCGACCGTCTCCACGAACGGATCCGGCAGGCCGGCGGCGCGCATCGCCCCCGCGTGCGCGCGCCAGTCGTAGGCGAGCGCGACGATCTCGGCCTGCATCCCACCTCCCTGGAGGTCGAGCAGCGCGTACCACGTCTCCCGCCGCCCGTCGTTGGCCGGCCGGCCGACGGTCCCGACGTTGACGATCAGCGTCGCGTCCACGCGGCGCTGCCACGGGATCCCCGTATGCGTGCACAGCAGGACGTCGGGCCGGCCGCCCGCGACGGCGTCGAGCCGCAGGCGCAGGTCGTCGTCATCGAGTGACTCCCACAGGAAGTCGTTGATCGCGAGCGGGGAGCCGTGCACCATCAGGACGTCCACGCCGCCGATCCGCTCGCGGCGCTCCAGCGGCAGCTCGCGCATCCAGCCGGCGAAGCCCGCGCCCGTGTGGGCGCGCGTGTAGTCGTACATGAGCTGGGCGAAGTGGTTGTCGCGCTCGTCTGAATAACCACAGCCGCAATCCTCGTCGCCGCGCCCAATCGCCACGTCGTAGTTGCCGGCGACGCACTCGACGCCCGCGTCGATCAGCAGCGGCCAGATCTCATCGCACTCCGCACCGAACCCGCCCAGATCTCCGAGGCAGAACAACCGCTCGGCACCGCGGGCGCCGGCGTCGGCCACCCACGCCCGCACGGCATGCGGATTGGCGTAGGCGCCACCGCAGACGGCTATCCGGCGCACGCGGGTCAGCATAACCGCGGCTGCGCAGCCGCTCCCGCAGCGGATCGACGTGGCGCTCGCTCGTGCATTCCCTCCGCGCCGGCGGACCGGGATACGGTTATCCGATCTCGCCCGGGCTGTGAACACACCGGTAGACGCCCCTGCTCACGGAGGACGAAATGCCCCAGAAGAAGCCGTCGGTCGCGATTCTCGGCGCCGGGCCGATCGGGTTGGAGGCCGCGCTCGCCGCCGCCGACCGCGGCCTCGCATTCACGGTCTACGACACCGCACCGAGCGTGGCCGGGCACGTTCACGACTGGGGCCACGTGCGCGCCTTCACCCCGTGGGACATGAATGTCTCCGACCGGATGCACGCAGCGCTCCAGAACGAGGGCATGGTCGCCCCCCGCGGGGATGACCTGCCGAGCGGCGACGAGCTCGTCGACCGCCTGTACGAGCCGGTTGCCGGCCTGACGTCGATCGCGCCGCGGCTGCGCCTGGGCACCCGCGTGGAGGCGGTCGGCCGGGAGCGGCTGCTCAAGCACGACGAGATCGGCACCGGCGCGCGCGCCGACTACCCGTTCCGGCTGCTCCTGGAGACGAGCGACGGCGACGAGGTCGTCGAGCACGCGGACGTCGTGCTCGATTGCACGGGGACATACGGGAACCCCAACGCGCTCGGCGACGGCGGCATCCCGGCACCGGGCGAGCGGGCCTTCGCGGACCGGATCGAGCGGCGGATGCCGCAGTTCGAGGGCGAACCGGAGGCGTGGGCTGGCCGGACGATCCTGCTCACCGGCGGCGGCCACTCCGCCCAGACGACGGCCAGGGAGCTGGCGGAATTCGCGCGCGACGCCGCCGGGACGCGGGTGATCTGGGCCGTCCGCGGGGCCGAGCCGGACTGGGGCGCGGTGGAGGACGACCCCCTACCCGAGCGCGCGGCGCTCAACGCGGCGGCCGACGAGCTCGGCCGCGGGTCCTCGCCGGCGATCGAGCTGCGCACCGGGCGGCTGGTCGAGGCACTGACCGGTGATGGCGACCGGATCGCCGTGACGCTGCGCAACGGCCACGCCGAGGAGGTCGTGGTCGACCGCATTGTCGGGCTCAACGGCGGCGTCGGTGACTTCACGCTGTACCGCCAGCTCCAGGTGCACGAGTGCTACGCGACGGCGAGCCCGATGAACCTCGCCGCCGCGCTGCTGGGCGCGGGCGGCAGGGACTGCCTGGCCCAGGAGAGCCACGGTCCCGACACCCTGCGCAACCCGGAGCCGGGGTTCTTCCTGCTCGGGGCGAAGTCGTACGGGCGCAACTCGCAGTTCCTCCTGCGGATCGGCTGGAGCCAGGTGGACGACGTGTTCGGCCTGCTCGACGAGGAGGCGGGCGCGTGACCTCGCCGCTGGCCGGCGTGCGCGAGCGCCTCCGCACGCTCGAGTTGGCGACGCGCCCGGTCCATCCGGACACCGAGGCCGCCCTGCGCAGGCGCTGGGACGAGCTGCCCGACCACGTCAAGCACGACGGCCAGGCGCTCGGCCGCCGCACGGCGGGCTGCGAGGGTACGCACGGCGTATTTCCACGCTGCAACCTCGCCTGCACCCCGTGCTACCACTCGCGGGACGCCAACCGCGTGCGCATCGACGGTGAGCACACCCTCGCCGAGATCGACAGGCAGATGGGGTATCTGCGCGAGCAGCGCGGGCCCGGCCAGTACGCCCAGCTGATCGGCGGCGAGGTCACCCTGCTCTCGCCCGACGACCACGCCGAGGCGCTGCTGCTGATGCGCCGCCACGGGCGCAAGCCGATGAGCATGACCCACGGCGACTTCGACTACGAGTACCTGGAGCGGCTGGCGCTCGGACCCGACGGGTCGCCGCGCTTCTCCCAGCTCTCGTTCGCCGGGCACTTCGACTCGATGATGTTCGGCCGCCGCGGCGTCAGGCGTGTGGAGTCCGAGCGTGAGCTGCACCCGCATCGCCGGGCCTTCTGCGAGATGTTCCAGCGGCTCGAGCGCGAGCACGGCGTCAAGCACTACCTCGCGCACAACATGACCGTGACGCCGCGCAACATGGGCCAGGTCGCCGGGGTCGTCCGCGAGTGCCGCGACATGGGCTTCCGCATGTTCTCCTTCCAGCCCGCCGCCTTCATCGGCAACACGAACCGGTGGAAGGACGACTACGAGGACGCCACCGCCGAGCGCGTGTGGGCCCAGGTGGAGCATGGCGCCGGCGGCCACCTCCCGTGGAACGCCTTCCAGATCGGCGACGAACGCTGCAACCGCACGGCCTACGGCGTCTACGTCGGCGAACGCTACGTCCAGTTGCTCGACGACCGCGATCCGCGCGACCTCGAGGTGCGTGATGCGTTCTTCGAGGCGTTCGGCGGCATGGACTTCGAGGCTCCGCATCTCGTGCCCAAGCTCGCGCGCGTGTTCGCCGGCTACCCGCGAGGCCTCGGGGTCCTGGCCGGCTGGGGGCGCCGCTTCGTCCGTCGGGCGGGCCTCGTCCCGCTTCTGCGCCACGGCGCGCGGCCGATCACCTTCGTGATGCACTCGTTCATGGACGCCAAGGACGTCCGCCCGGCCTGGGAGCTGCTCCGGCGCGGCGAGATGTCCGACGACCCGCGCGTGCGCGCGACACAGGAGCGCCTGCAGTCGTGCTCGTACGCGATGTCGCACCCCGAGTCGGACGAGCTGGTCCCCGCATGCGCGCAGCACTCCGTGCTCGACCCGCAGGAGAACCTCGAGCTGCTGAAGCTGTTGCCGATGGTCGAAGGACCAGTCGCTGGTCGCTAGGAGGGTCTAGCGAAACTCGCCACGCCTAGCCCCTCGACTCGGCGAGGCGTTCGGCGGCAGGACGGGCCTCGTCGATGTCGACAGCGGTAAGGCGCGCGATCAAACCTCCAACCCAGACGTAGACCCATCCCTCTCTCTGCTGAACGTGACCGGCGATGCCAGCTGGCCGAGCCTCTTGGAGGACCACGGCAAGCACAACTCCGTTGCCGAGGTCGTGGACCTCCTCAAGCTTGAACTCCAATTCCTCATACATGCCGAACCAGCCCTCAACGAAGGCACGAATTGCCGCTTGGCCTTCGAAGATGTCCCCCAACGCCCGCCCCTCAAGGACCGCATCCACAGCAAAGCTGCTCATCACCGCATCGATATCACGGCGATTCCCAGCCTCAAACTGCCTGCGCACACGCTCCACCGGGTCGGGGGTCGTGGACTCCTCAGACATCGTGCGTGGAAGTATCCCGCAGACGGCGGGCAGCGCTACGCCGCGAGCGGCACGGCTTGCGCTTGCGCGAGCGCGCACGACAGCTCGCTAGTCCTTCAGGTATTCCGCTATCAGCAGGCGGTAGCCGAGGTCCATCTCCGTCCTTCCAACGATGTCGGCGTTGCGCGCTCTCCAGGCGCCGGACTCCAGGTCGGCGCGCAGACGCGCGACCGCCGCGTCGACCTCGGGGGCGGGAAGCCGAGCGAACACCGAGATGTTGCGGCGCACCGCCGGATCGAGG
>JAWVFS010000339.1:0-5487 GCA_033855795.1 Solirubrobacteraceae bacterium
CGTGCCTGGACGCCGGGCTGGCCGCGCGGACGCTGGGCTTTGCCGCCACGCGGGCGCTGGAGGACGGCTTGCGCGCGACGTACGAGTCCTACGCCCAGGCGTTGAGGCGCGACGGCGACTCGACCGCCGCCGACGCGGACGCGCCGGCCCCGCCCGCCCGCGGCCAGGGCCCGCTGGCGTTCCTGCTGGCGCGCCGGCGCGCGGCGCGCAACGGCAACGGCGCAGCGCCCGCGGAACCGACCCGTCCACCGCGGGTCCTGATCCTCTCCGCCGACGTCGGCGAGGGCCACGCCGCCGCGGCCCGCGCCATGGCGGCCGAGGTCGCCGACGCCGACCCCGAGGCCGAGATCGAGGTGGCCGAGGGCCTGGAGTGGCTCGGCCCCCTCTCCGAGTACCTGATCCGCGACGGCTACCGCATGCAGCTGCGCTTCTTCCCGTGGATGTACGGGCTGCTCTACACGCTGGTCACCAGGGTCGCCCCGATCCGCGTGGTGGGTTTGCGCTGCCTGAGCCTCATCAGCGCCCGGCGCATGCTCCGCCGCGTGCGCGAGCGCGACCCCGACGTCGTCGTCTCCACGCACCCGTCCCTGACCAACATCCTCGGGATCCTGCGCCGCCGGGGCAAGATCGACATGCCCGTCGTCGCCACGATCACCGACCTCGCCGACCACATCCTGTGGGCCCATCGCCACTGCGACATGCACCTCGTCTGCTACGAGCAGGCCGTCGAGCGGATCGAGCCGATCACGGGCCCGGGCAGCGTCGTGCGCGTGCGCCCGCTCGTCTCACCGCAGTTCCTCGAGCCCTGCGACCGCGCGGACGCGCGCGAGCGCCTCGACCTGCCGGCGGAGGACCCGATCGTGCTGGTGTCGGGCGGCGGCTGGGGTGTCGGCGACCTCGACGGCGCCGTGCAGACCGCGCTGGACAGCGTGCCCGGCTCGCTGGTGGTCGTGCTCGCCGGGCGCAACGAGGAGGTGCACGAGCGCCTCGAGGGCGCCTTCGGGCGCGAGCCGCGCGTGCGCGTCCTCGGCTTCACCAAGGAGATGAGCGACCTCATGGGCGCCGCCGACGCGATCATCCACTCGACCGGCGGTGTGACCGCGCTCGAGGCGCTGCTGCGCCAGTGCCCCGTGATCTCCTACGGCGCGCCGTGGGGCCACTCGCGCGTCAACGCGCGCATCGCCGAGGCCCAGGGCCTCGGGCAGCGCGCCGAGTCTCTCCTCGAGCTCAGCGCAGCCCTGCACAAGATCTTCGACCCGGTCAACCCATGGCAGGTGCCGCAGGTGCCGCCCGCGCCCGCGGCGGCGCCGCTCGTCCTCGACCAGACGGCTCGCGTGAAGCCGCTGCCGGCGTGGCTGATGCGCGCCCAACGCGTGGCGATGAGCTCCGCGCTCGGCGTGCTCGCGATCGGCTGGAGCCTCAACAGCGGCGCCGCGTACTCGCTGGCCTCGAAGGTCCTGCACGCCAAGCCGATGACCCGGGTGGTCACCCAGCGCCAGCAGGTCGCGCTCGTCCTGCGCGTGCCCAGCGGCTCGATCGGCGAGGTCCGCCGGGCGCTGGCCGCTCGCGGCGGCCACGCCTCGTTCGCGGTCACGAGCGCGCCGAACCGGACGGAGCTGACCGCCCTCGGCGCCGCGGGCGACGACGTCGTGCCCGAGTTGACGCGCGGAAAGACCATGCACTGGCTCAAGACTCGCCGGATCCTCAAGCAGGATCGGCACCAGCTCGGCCTGCCCAAGCACTTCTACTTCCTGACGCCGCGCAAGGGCTTCAACCTCGGCGAGTACCTGTACGGCCGCACCCTCGGCGCGAAGCCGGTGGACGGCGCGGTGCGGATCACGCTTCCCTCGCCACGGGTCAACCGGCCCGTGCGGCAGGGTCAGGTGGTCGTGGTGACCCTGGACCCGCGCTCGTCGGGCTCGATGGTCTCCTTCGACGAGCTGCTCACCGAGCTCTCGCGCGACGGCCTGTCGCCGGTGTCGGTCGACAACCTGGCCGGCGCGCCGGGCGTCAAGGCCTGAGCGAGCGCCTCCCGTGCGCGGGTCGGCGGGGGCGCCGAGCCGGGCGCGGGTGCTGCCGTGGCCGCTGCTTGCCGGCTAGGCGGGGCGGCTCGGGCTCTGCGCGGTCGATGCGCGGACCAAGCATGGGCGGCACCGATCGGACGGCCCGGCGGTACCGCCGCCGCTGCCGACGCCCCGTGGCCTTCGAGAACTCGAACGCCACGACTGCGGCGAGGAACAGAGCGAGGAGAGCGATCAGCCCGATCCCCAGCCATCGAGGGATCGGCCGCCCCACGGCGGATCCCGGCGGATCGGGATGCGCGGCCGTGGGCGAGGCGGCGGTGGCCTTTGGCGGGGGAGCCTCGCCGCGCAGGGCCGCGGACGCGACCGCGCGCAGGCGCCGGCGAATTGCCGAGGCCGGCCGGCCGATCTGCGCAGGAGTGGCGGTCGGCTGACCTGGGCCGAAGGTCAGGAAGGCCGAGGGAGTCTCGAGCCCGCTGCCCGAGGCGCAGGAACCCGTCCGACTCGCCTGCCGTAGATCCGCGACACCTCGACTCTCGGCGGTCCGAACGCGCGCGACCGACATGCCGAGCAGCTGGCCCACCTGAGCGCGTGAGCGGGGTTGTGATGCACCCGGATTCGCGCGGAGCAGCAACACCCGGCGTTCGCCGCCGGGAAGGGCTCCGACGCAGCCGCCGAACTCTTGCAAGGCCCGGCGCAGGGCAAGGCCGGCCTGCTGCTCCTGTGCGTCCGTGGTCGGGGCGCCGTTCTGACCCGTGGATTGCGCGCTCAGGCCGCTCCCGAATTGGCTGCCGGCAGAGCTCGGCACCCCGCCGACGCCCGCCGCACGCCCGGACACGGGTGCGCCGCCGCCGCTGTCGGCCAGGGGACCGACCGAGGGCACGCCGGCGTCGACGCCGGAAACAGCGCCCCCCGCAGCCGCCGGATCCGGCAGGGGAACGGTAGGAGCAGAGACGGGCGGAGGAGCGATCGGCACCGGCGGCGTCGAAACCGGCAGCCGCGACAACGCGACGCCGTCGGGCGGCACGACAACCGCGCCAGCCGCCACCGGCCCGGTCAGGCCGGCCACCACACCCGTGGCCGCGAGCGAGCATCGCACAAGAAATCGAAATCCCACTGTACCCCCGCTGCCGTCGCCCAGTTTTCGACGGTACCACAAAGCGGTGGGTTGGTCATCCGGTCACAGGTGCCGGGATCCGGCGCCCTCTCAAGACGGCTCGGCCGCCGCCTCTGACGGGCGGCGCAGGGCCCCACGAATGCGCTCGGCGGCAACACGCAGGATTCCGGGCTCGACCAGCGATACGACGACCACGTACACGGCCAGACCCACAGCCGCCGATGCCGCAAGCCCCACTATCGCGGCCTGGCCGGAGAGGGAGTCGGCCACCACACGCGCGGCCGGCCAGGCTACGGCACACCCGATCACGCTGGCCCGTACCACCTGCCATTGCTGGCCCGGCAGGATGCCGGCCCGCCGCTGGGCGAGCACGACGAAGACCACGGTGCCGAGTAGGAGGTCGCCGAGCATGACCCACGACACCGTGGTGATGCTTCCGAGGATTCCCGCCAGCACCAACCCCGCGATCAAGGGGACCAGCATGATCGCCGCTATGGACCCCATGACGCGGGCGAATCCGAGCGAGTTGAGCAGCCATCCCATGGTGATATGGACGGGCCGAACAGCTGCCCAGATGCCCAGCACCGAAAGTGGTCCGATCGCCCCCAGCCACTTGGTGCCCAGCACAAGTGCGACGAACGGAGCCGCGGTGGCGCTCAAGAGCACGCCGAGCGGACATGCGATCAAGGCCACCAGGCCCAGCGTGGTGAGATACGACGGCGCGACTTTCTGCCCGGCGTAGCGCATCCGCGCAAAGCCGGGGAAGGTGACCCTGGCGACGGGTTCCGCGATTGCGAACGACGGCAGCTCGCTCAGGCGGAACGCCATCGAGTAGTAGGCGAGCTGCGCCGCGCCGAAGGCCCCTCCGACGGCGTAGTAATGGACGTTCTCGCTCACGAACGATGCCCCGCCCTGGACGAAGTAGCCGCGCCCGGTCTCGAGGACGTCGACGGCGGACGCGCGGCTGTACGTCGGTGGCACGCGATATGGCGTCAGGAGCAGCAGCGCGATCGCATAGACGACGAAGCCGGCAAGCTGGCCGACCACGAGGCTCCAGACACCGGCACCGAGCGCGGCGAGGACGAGCGCCGCGGTGGCGTAGGTGAGGGTCTTGCTCAGGTCCGCGAAGAACCGTCGGCGGAACTCGAGCTCCCGCGCCATGATCGATTCGTAGAACCAGGTGAAGCCGGTAATGAGGATCGTCGCGGAGAGCGCGAGGAGGACCGGGGTGAGCCGGGTCTCGTCGAAGATCAGGGCCGCGAGCGGGGCGAAGGCCGCGGTGAGCAGCGCCAGGACGGCTCCCAGACCGAGCAGGAGCGTGAAGATCGTCCCCTGCTGGTTACGGTCGAGGTCCTGGCGAGCGACGAGCGTGCTGCCCAAGCCGATTTCGCTCAGGGTGTTGGGGATCGCGACGATGGCGAGCGCGAGTGCGACAAGACCGAAGTCGGAGGGGACAAGCAGGTGTGCGAGCACCAACGTGGTGGCGACGGTGATCGCCCGGTTTCCCAGATAGGCGACGAACGTCCAGGGGAGGCCTCTGATCGCTTTTTGCTCCAACGCTTCGCCCGTTCGCTGCCCTAGGACGAGGCGGCCGACGCCTGACGCTCAGGAACGGCGGCCGCAGCATCGTGGATGAATGCCTCGCTTGCGCGGAGATAGCGCTCCACGGAGAATTCTCGGGCGCGCTCGAACGCACGCCCGGCGCGCTCGGTCGTCGCGGCGGGATCCCGAAGTGTCTCGGCGAGCGCGCCGGCGCAGGCCGCGGCGTCCCCGGGCTCGAACAACAGCGCGTGCTCGTCGGCGACCACGACCTCCGGAATGCCGCCGACGCGGGAGGCGACGATGGGGACGCGGGCGAGCGCGCCCTCGAGGCAGACGAGCGGAAACGCCTCGTGCGCGAGAGACGGCACGACGAGCGCGTGGGCGCTCTGCAGCAGCGCCTCGAGCTGGGCGGCCGGCAGGAAACCGGGGAGCTCCACCTGCTCACGTATGCCCAGCTCGCCGGCGAGCGCGTCGAGTTGGGACCGCATCGCGGATGTGCAGTTCCCGGCGAGCACGAGGCGCGCCTCGATGCCGTGTGCGTCGCGTAGTGCGGCAAGCGCGCGGTAGGCGACCTCCACTCCCTTCGGTGTTCTCACGTGTCCGACATAGGCGATCGTCGTCTGCTCGGCGGGTCGGCGGGCGCTCTGCGCGAGAGCGGCGCCGTGCTCGCTGGCCGGATAGATCACGCGCTCGAGTGTCGGCTCCACGGTGCCGGGGAGCTCCACGTCGCGTCGCAGCGACTCGCTGCACCAGGAGATCGCAGCCCGTACTGGCGTCTCGGGGTCGAAGCGCAGTGCCGGATGATGG
>JAWVFS010000340.1:0-8325 GCA_033855795.1 Solirubrobacteraceae bacterium
AATCCGCTCGCGCCACGTCCCTCCCTCCACCAGCCGTGCGGCGAGAGCGGCGGCGCGCAGCGTGCGCCCGCGCCGCTCGCGGCGGGCCAGCATCCGGTCCACGAGCAGGCCGAGCGCGTGCTCGAGCTGCGGGCCTGAGGCGGCCTCCGGCAGCTCCAGGGTCTCCCCCATCCGCTCCCCGACAGCACGCGGGCGCGGCGGCCCGCCGGCGCCGCGGACGAGGTCGAGCGCGTGCAGGCCCGGCTCTCCGAAGCGGTCGGCGATCGCGGCCCGCGGCAGCGCCGCCAGCGCGCCCAGCGTGCCGACCCCGAGCCGCTCCAGCGTCGCCGGTAGCTCCGGGTCCACCCCCGCCGCGCACAGCAGTTCGACCGGCAGCGGCGCGAGATAGGCGCGGGCGGCCATCGCGTCGCCGGCCACCACCTCGGGGCGGCGCGGGCGCGCCCGGGACGCCGCGGCCAGCGCGCAGAAACGCGAGGGGCCGGCGCCCACGCGCGCCTCCGAGCGCCCAACCGCACGGCGGGCGGCTGCGATCACCCGCTCCCCGCCTCCGTGCAGCCGCCGCAGGCCGCGCTCCTCGAAGCACACCAGCCCCGGGCGCTCGGGCGCGACGGCCGCCCCGATCCCCTCCAGCCGCGCCAGCACCAGCTCCCACGCCTCCGCCACGCCGGCGGGATCGGGCGGCACGAGCGCAAGCTGCGGGCAGCGCGCCAGCGCCTCCCCCAGCCGCATCCCCGCCCGCACGCCGAACGCCTCGGCGGCCGCCGAGGGCCCCCCGATCGCCTGGTTTCCATCGCCGGGCGCGGGCGCCAGAGCGGCCGGCCCCCGCAGCAGCGCCCGCCGGCCACCGACGGCGACGGCGAGTTCGAAGCGGGGAAGGAGGATGCAGACAACCAACGCGAACACATGTTCGCACTCCGGCTGTCGTCGGGCAAGCCGTCTTTCAGCCGAGCATCAGCGGGGTCCGGCCGAGGCCGATCCCCGCTGACGCCGACCGCGGGGAACGTCAGTCGTTGCCGCCGCCGTTGTGGTCCTGCGTTTCGTTCTGATCGTCGCCCTGCTCCTGGCGATCCTCCCCGACCTGCCGGTTCTCGTCGGCGGCGTCGTTCTCGTCCTGCTGGGCCGCTGACTGGCTTTCCTCGTCCGCCGCCTCGTTCTGCGCGTCGGACCGCTCCTGCTGCGCATCCGCCGCCTCGTTGGCCGCGTCGTTGGCCTCCTGCTGCTCCTCGGCCGCGCTGGGCGGGTTCACGGCGTCGTTGCGCTGATCGGCCACGTCGCTGCGGCGGTCCGTGCGATCGCGGGTGCGATCGACGCGGTCCCGGTGGACGTCGCTCCTGTGAGCCCGCGCGGAGATCCGGTGGTGGCCGCGTCCGCTCGCCTGCGCGACGGTCACCGCGCCGACCACCAGCGCCCCCGCCGCGACCAGGATCCCGAGCCAACGCGACATCGTGCTTGTACGCCTCATGTTTTGCTGCCTTTCCGGCCGGCCAGCCCTCGGACCCGTCGGAGTTACACCTTGTATCGGTAGGACGACGCAATCGCTCCAGCGTCACGCGGCGTGCTGGACCTCGTGGGCGGCGGCTACCCCGCGCTCGAGATCCGCAGGGAGAACGGCCCCGAGCCCGAACGGCGCCGCACGCGGAAGGTGATGCTCGCGGCGCCGGGGCTGCCGCGGCACACCGTGCCCGTGGCCCGGTCGCGGCTGCCCGCGGCGTGCGTCTGGTCGACGACGCGGCCGTTCTCGACCACCTGCAGGTCGTAGTTCGCGCGCCGCGGGCCGCTGAGGGCGAGGGCGACGGTGCCGTCGAGCGCCAGGCGCGACGTGATCGACGTCACGCGCCGGCGACTCGAGAGGGCGCGGCGGACGGTGCGCGTGGTGGGCCCGTTCCACGGGGTCAGGACGTCGCGCCGGATCGCGGCGAAGGCGCCGGCGTCGGGCGCGAAGCCGCGGTTGAACTGGAAGGGGGCGGTCGGGTAATGCAGGTGGGCGTAGCTGTCCGCCCACCCCTCCCCCGGGTCGTCGAGGTAGTGGGCGCCCTGGTTGCCCGGGAAGTAGCGGCCCCCGAAGACGCCCGCGCAGACGAGCTTGTAGGAGGACCAGTACTTCGGCCCCCAGTTGATCGCCGAGAAGGGATCGTTGCGGCGATAGGCCGCGATGTGGTGACCGTACTCGTGGGTCATCACGTACTCGCGCGTGAAGGGGCTGCGCCCTCCGCCGGGATCGCTGCTGGGGACGTACATGCGCCGCTCGTCGCCGACGTAACAGGCCTGGACGCCCGAGTCCCCGCCGCACTCGGTGTTGACCTCGGCCGGCGTGCCGATGAACATCCGCAGCCTTCCGAGCTCGGAACCGTGCACACGCGTCGCGAGGAAGTCGACGAAGCTCTGAGCGGCTTGGCGGTTGGTCTCGTCGTCGGCGAAGCTCTGGGACAACTGCACCTCGACGACCGCACCGTCAGCGGTCCGGTAGGCATGAGTGGAGCCGACTGCGACCGACGCGTGCGCCCGCGGCGAGCGCCGGGCGATCACGCGGTCCCGCAGGGGGGCCGTCGCCGGAGCGGTGGTCGCCGGGGCGCTTGGGTTCACCGGGGAGATCGTCGCGGCGTCGACCGCGGCCGGCGCGGCGGATGCCGCGAGGGCGACCGTCCCGGCCGCTGCCATCGCCGTGCGTGCCCGCATGATCAGTAGGACGAGGGCTCGCCGAACATCTCGCCCAACCCCGTGGCGACCGCGAAGTCGCCCTCGAGCACGAGCCGTCCCGTCATCAGTGCCTTGCCGGGGTCGAGATCGCGAGCGGCCATACGAATGAAGTCGGCCAGTGCAACGGAGAGCTTGAGCCGCGCGTCGCCGGCCGGGCCGGGGCGCACGCTCGCCCGAGCTCGCGGCGGCCCGGTGACGTCGACGACCCACGACTTCACGCCGCCGCCGGTCGTGCTCAGCGCGTACTCGATCTCCCCCTCGAACCCGTTCGCCTTCTCGGGCACGAAGCGTCGCGCCATCCCGCCGAACAGCACGCGCAGGCCGGCGTCCGAGCCGACGATGCGCTCGATGCGGCGGTCGTCTGAGTGCCGCACGAACGCCGCGAACGCAGCCTCGCCCCAGGACTCCACGAGGGTCGCCAGGCCGCCGGCCACGCCGCCGTTGCCGTCCGCCGCCGACGCCGCGGCGCGTTCGGCGCCGGCCCCGACCCGCACCGGCGGCGGTCCCGAGGCGGCCGGCGCGATCACGTACTCCGGGTCTGCCGCGCGCGCCGGCTCGCGCCGAGCCAGCGCCGCCTCCACCGCGGGGGCGAGCCGTTCGCGCTTGGCGGCCTCGCTCGCCTCGGCTCCGGGCGCGAACTCGGGCAGCACCTCCGCCGCGAAGAGCTCGAGCGACTCACAGATGTGCTCGTGCTGGTTCTTGCCCGCCTGCGAGACGAAGATGACCTGGTCCACGCCCGCCGCCTCGTAACGGGTCACGAGGTCGCGGATCTGCTCCGGCGTCCCGATCGCCCCGCGCAGCGACCCGAGTCCCTGCTGCATGATCTTCACCCCGAGTGGAGCCTGGTCGGGCGTGACGATCGAGCGCGCGAAGCCCGCCTCGTCGCGCCGCTGCAGGAACTCTTCCCAGATGCTCGTCCGCCCCGGCCGGTGGTCGCCGAACACGTAGTAGTGGGCGAGGGAGTAGCCGAAGAAGTGCGCCCCGTCGATGCCGCGCTCGATCGCCGTTGCCTCATCGGCGTGACACATCATCGGCAGCACCACCGCGACGTTCGGGTTGACGGCGAAGCCGGCCGGCACGCAGCGCTCCGAGGCGATGATGTCGTAGTACTCGTCGACCCACTCCTTCGCCTCCTCGGGCTCGACGAAGGAGAAGGACAGTGCGCCGATCCCCCTCTCGGCCGCGAGCCGGATCGTCTCGCGCCGCGAGCACGCGACCCACAACGGCGGGTGGGGCTTCTGCACCGGCTTGGGCACGACGTTGCGCGGGGGCATCGTGACGAACCGCCCGTCCCAGCCCGCGAAGGGCTCCTCGACCATCATCCGCGTGGCCACGTCGAGCGCCTCGACCCACTGCTCGCGCTTGGTCTCGCGGTCCACGCCGAATCCCTCCAGTTCCGCGCCCGAGGAGGTCTCGCCCGAGCCGAACTCGACGCGCCCGCCGGACACGAGGTCGAGCATCGAGACCTTCTCGGCGACGCGGGCGGGATGCTGGTAGCCGGGCGGGATCGCGACGATCCCGAAGCCGAGGCGGATGCGCTGGGTGCGCTGGCTGGCCGCGGCAAGGAACACCTCGGACGCCGAGGAGTGCGAGTACTCCTCGAGGAAGTGGTGCTCGACCTCCCACACGGAGTCGATGCCCAGCCGATCGGCGAGCTCGACCTGGTCGAGCGCGTCGGCGATCAGCCTCTGCTCTGAGTCCTCGTCCCACGGCCGCGGAAGCTGGTGCTCGTAGAAGATGCCGAAGCGCATGGACCCGAATTGAGGCTAGCGGGTGTCGACTGTCCGGGCCTGGTCCTGGCCGCGATCCCGGTCGCCGCGCTCAGCGGCCACGAAGGCGCGACGCGTCGCCCGCCCGGCGCGCACGAGCGCGTAGCCGGTTCGGTAGTTACGGCGGCGGGCCGTCACCCGGTAGACGGCGTTGCGCCGGAACCGCAGGGTGAAGTGGGTCCGTCCGCGGCGATCGGTCTTCCCGCGGCGGCCCGCGACGCGGATGAGGACGCTCTTCACCGGCTTGTCACGCCCTCCGACGCGGGTGGTGACGCGGAAGCTCAGCCGCACGCGCCGTCCAAGCTTCACGCGGCGCGGGGTCACTCGCACGGTGAGCTCGTAGAGGGGGGACGCGCCGAGCGCCACCCGCGTGAAGAACATGTCCGAGGGCGGCACGGCGGCCTGCGGCGTGGCCTGGGCGAACACGGCGCCGAAGCCGTGCCCCATTGCGGCGATGCCCTGGTAGTCGCCCACGAACCTTCCGGCGAAGTCCGTCGAGGAAGTCGCCGCGGCGCCGAGCACGTCGAACGGTCCGCCCGCGTGCGTCTCCTGCCAGGTGCGGCCGCCGTCGTGGGAGTGGGTGAACCACACGTCGGTGGTCAACTGGTTGTCGCCGCGCCGGTCGTTGCGGAAGTCGTCGTAGGTGACGCCGATCGTGCCGTCGTGCGCGACGGCCAGGCTGGGGAGGAAGGCCTGCGCGGGCGACCGCGCCACCGTGCGAGGGGGGCTCCACGTCAGTCCCCCGTCGGCGGACGATGCCAGCAGGATCCGCGCCGGCGCGAACTCCGACGGGATCTCGTTCCACGCGACGTACATGGTCCGTCCCGGGGCGGGATCGACGGCGGCGATCGGCAGTGCACGGACCTCGCCCTGCTTGTCGGGATCCGCCGGGAGAAACGGCGAGATGTCGGCGACCTTGACGGGAGCCGACCACGTGTCGCCGCGGTCATCGGAGCGCATCGCCATGAGGGCAAAGGGCGTGCGAGGCGCCCCGGCAACGAACGGCGTGACGTTGTAGACGACGAAGACGTTGACGAGCGTGCCGTCGTCGAGGACCGAGATCAGATCCGGATCGGGGAAATTGCCTGGCGTGCCGGGGGCGTAGATCGCCTTGCCCGCGGACCAGGTCCGGCCGCCGTCCGTCGTGCGCGAGAAGTACTCGATCCCGTCCTCGCCGAACGAGCCGAGCCGGCGCACCCATGTGACGTAGGCCGTGCCGGGGCGCGTCGGGTCGGCGGTCACGGCTTCGCGGTCGTCGTAGATGTTGTCGTTCACGACGGTCACGGGATCGGACCATGTGAGACCGCCGTCCGTCGACCGGCTCGTGCTCAGGGCCGTCGGGCCGGCCAGGCCGGCGTTCCCCAGGGCGGGGTTCTCTGTGAAGGTGAGCGTCGCCATGTACGCCACGCCGTCAGGGCCGAACGAGATCCACGGGTCGCTGGTCCGTTCGTCGACGCCGCCGGTACAGCGCGACACCTTGGGCAGCAGCACGCGTCGAAAGCTGTGGCCGCCGTCGCGGGAAACGCCGACGACGTTGGTCTGCGCGCCGCCGTCCACCTTGTAGCGATCCTGCTGCCACACGGCGATCACGTTGCGGGAGTCGCGAGGGTTGACGGCGATCGACGGCTCGGCCTCGGAGTTGAGCGTCGGCTCCCCGGGGAAATTGCAGCCGTGGGGGAAGGGCGTCGGGCCGGAGACGATCTGAGCGTCCTCGACGCGGGCCGGATCGGCGCCGGCCACACCCTCGCCGGCCAGGGCCGCGAGCGCACCCGCCAACACGAACACCGCCGCCGCTCTCCTCACGGCGGCGAGCGTAGCCCATCGCCCAGGCGAGCCGAGCCGGTCGCGCTACCGGGCAACCAGGCGCGTGACGAGCTCGCCCAGCGAGCGCCGAAGCTGCCGGGCGCCCACTCCGCTGCGACTCAGGTGGACCAGCAGGTCGGGCGAGAGCGCGGCGAGCAGCTGGTGGGCCAGCAGGCCGCGGTCCACGTGCGGCGGCGTCCCGTCGAGCAGGCTCGTGACGTGCTGGTGCCACGCGGCGTACGCGCCCGTCGCGTAGCGGCCCCCGCCGCCGCGAGACTCGGCCGCCATGAGGAGCTCCGCGTTCTTCAGCGTGAAGTGGGCGAGCGCATCGACGAAGGCGAGCAGGCGCTCGCGGTCGGGTGCGCCCGGACCGAGCGGCGGTGGGCCGTGCAGCACCGCGTCCTGGAGCTCGCGTTCACCGTGGTCGAGCAGGGCCATGGCCAGCCCCGCGCGGTCGCCGAAGCGATGGAAGACCGTGCCCTTCCCCACCCCGGCGGCCCGGGCGACCTGCTCCATGGTCACGCCGGCGACGCCCTCCTCGGCGAACAGCCGTTGTGCCGCGTCCACGATGCGCGCCCGGTTGCGGACGGCGTCCGCGCGTTCCCGGGGTGACGCCAGCAGATTCGGGGGCTCAATCGGCTTGCTGCGTGAGGCGTCCATGGGCGGCGCAGTGTAACTGGACCGCGGTCCTGTTGCGCCAGGAACGCACTCCCGTCCGTGCGAGCAGGGCCCGAGCTTCCGACCGGTCCGTAGGATGTCCGCGATGCACTTTGGCATCGCGATCTTCCCGACCGACTACGCCGCCGATCCCGCGACGATCGCCAGGCTGGTGGAAGCGCGCGGCTTCGAGTCGCTGTTCTTCCCGGAGCACACCCACATCCCGGTGAGCCGCCGAACGCCGTACCCCGCCGGCGGCGAGCTGCCCGCGGAGTACAGCCACACCTATGACCCCTTCGTCGGGCTGGCGGCCGCCGCCGTTGCGACCGAGCGGCTCCTGCTCGCGACGGGCATCTGCCTCGTCATCCAGCGCGATCCGATCATCACAGCGAAAGAGGTCGCCTCCGTCGATCGCCTGTCGGGCGGCCGGTTCCTGTTCGGCGTCGGCGCCGGGTGGAATGTCGAGGAGATGGAGGACCACGGGACCGACCCCCGCCGGCGCTTCACGCTGATGCGGGAGCGGGTCGAGGCGATGAAGGCGATCTGGACCCAGGACGAGGCCTCCTACCACGGCGCCTACGTCGACTTCGATGCGATCTGGTCGTGGCCGAAGCCGCTGCAGAAACCGCACCCCCCGGTTCTCGTCGGTGGGAACGGCGAGCGGGTTCTCGACCGGGTCGTCGCGTTCGGCGACGAGTGGATGCCGAACCGGGTCTCGGGCCTCACCGAGCGGATCGAGCAGCTCAACCGACTCGCGGAGGAGGCCGGCCGCGACCCGATTCCCGTCACGCTGTCCGGCGCGAAACCGGATCGCGAGCTGATCGAACGCGCCGACGGGGCCGGCATTCACCGCTGCACCTTCTACATCGAGCCCACCCACGCCGGCGAGACGGAGCGTCAGCTCGACGCGCTCGCCTCAGAGCTCGGTCTCCTCCAATAGAGAAGCCCCGCCGGGGCGGGGCTTCTCCGTAGCAGGTCGTAAGCCGGATTCTGTCGTGAGCAGCCATCCATCTGAGCGGCCGACCTGGACCTTGGCGGGCAGCCTGCAAGCGGTCCGGCTTGGCCTTGCATCCGGTGGGGTTTGCCTGGCCGCCGCGTCACCGCGACGCCGGTGCGCTCTTACCGCACCATTTCACCCTTACCGGCCCCGGGCTCACGTGCGGCCCGGGACGTAGGCGGTGTTATTTCTGTGGCACTTTCCCGCAGGTTTCCCTGGGTTCAGCGTTACTGACCACCGTGCCCTGTGATGTCCGGACTTTCCTCGAAGGCATACACCTCCGCGACTGCTTGACCTGCCGCTCAAGGGTACCGCGCGCCGGCCGGAGCGTGGCTAGGTGGGACACAAGTTGCCCTGCAGCACCGCGGTCGTGCAGCGCACGTTTCCCTTGCCGTCGACCTG
>JAWVFS010000341.1:0-4430 GCA_033855795.1 Solirubrobacteraceae bacterium
TCGGCGCCGGGCGCGGGCTCGGGCGCAAGCGCCTCCTGCACCCGCCCCGCGCTGTGGGCCGCCATGACCAGGCCGTTCACGCACCGGCGCCGGGCGGCGTGCCCGAGGCAGCCGGCGAGCACGCGCAGCTCGGACGGCACGGTCGGCGGCTCGCCGCGGCGGGCGTCGAAGCGGCGTGAGTTGCGGCCGCGCTCGCGGGCGGCGCTCGCCAGCGCGGACAGCGTGGCGTCGGGAGCGGCGCGCCGGTGGTCGAGGCCGGCCGCCGCGACGTAGCGGATCCGCCCGCCGGCGGCGAGCAGCCGCGCCTGCCAGTCCTCCTCGTCCCCGTACAGGTCGAGCGCCGGGTCGAAGCCGCCGATGCGCTCGAACGCCGCGCGGCGGATCGCCATGTTCGCCCCCCAAACGCGCTCGGCATCGCGGTCGTCCGGCCCGAGGTCGAGGAACGTGATCGAGGCGCCCTCGCGCCCGCACGTGCGCAGCGGGCGCTCGCGTTCCAACCGCGGGCGGATCGGACCGCCGAACACGTCGTGCTCCGGCGACCCGGCGGCCGCCTCGAGCAGCGCGGCCAGCCAGCCCGGGTCGGCGTCGACGTCGTCGTCGGTGAAGGCGAGCAGTTCGCTCGTCGTCTCGCGGATCGCCGTGTTGCGCGCGGCGTTGAGGCCGCGGGGCGCGGGGTGCGCGACGTAGGAGGCGCCATGGCGGGCTGCGACCGTGCGCGTGGCCTCGCTGCCGCCGTCGTCGACGACGAGCAGCCCGGCTTCCGCCGCGTTCGCCTGCGGCGCGATCGAGCGCAGCGCGGCGTCGAGGTAACCGGCGCGAGCGCGGGTGGGCACGACGACGGTGCAGCTTGGCCGTGGCGTCACGCCGCTAGGTTAGGCGCCCGGCTCCGGCCCCCGCGCTCCCGTGATCCTCGTCCTGCACAACCGCTACCGCACCACCGGCGGCGAGGAGCGCGCCGTCGCGGACCTGCTGTGGCTGGTGCGCGAGCGTCTCGGTGAGGATGTCGAACTGCTCGAGCGCGACTCGGCGGTGCTCGGGCGCGGGCGCGCGGCGGCCGGGATGCTGCGCGGCGGGCTGGCGCCCGAGGAGGTTGCGGCCGCGGTCCGGCGGACCGGCGCACGGATCGTGCACGCTCACAACGTGAACCCCGCCTTCGGCTGGCGCGCCCTGGCGGCGGCGCGCGCGGCCGGGGCACGCATCGTCATGCACCTGCACAACTACCGCCTGGTGTGCGCCGTCGGCACCTGTTTCACCCGCGGGGCCGAGTGCACCCGCTGCCATGGGCGCAGCACGCTGCCCGGGGCGGTGCTCGCCTGCCGCGGCGGACGCGGCGAGGCCGCCGTGTACGCCGCCGGCCTGACGCTCTGGCAGCGGCGCCTGGCGTCGTGCGTCGACGTGTTCGCGGTGCCGAGCGCGGCGGCGCGAGACCGTCTGGAGGCGATCGGCGCGCCGCTCGGGGGCCGGGCGATGGTCGTGCCACACGTCGTGCGCGCGTTCGCCGACGGCTCCCGCGCGGCGGACGGCCGCCACGTCCTGGTGGCGTCGCGCCTGGCGCCCGAGAAGGGCGTCGAGGTGGCGATCGACGCGTGCGCGTCGGCGGGCGTCCCGCTGGTGGTGGCGGGCGACGGGCCCGACGCCGCGGTGCTGCGCGAGCGCGGGGCCCGTGCGGGCAGCGATGTCCGCTTCGCCGGCCGGCTC
This sequence comes from Solirubrobacteraceae bacterium, assembly GCA_033855795.1. Lineage (GTDB taxonomy): Bacteria > Actinomycetota > Thermoleophilia > Solirubrobacterales > Solirubrobacteraceae > JALYZC01. The sequence continues at coordinate 1,699 of JAWVFS010000341.1, forward strand.
GACCGGGCGGCTCTGGCGGAGCTGCGCGCGGAGGCGGGGCTGGCGGTGGTCCCGTCCCGCTCGGCCGAGACGTTCGGGCTCGCCGCGGCCGAGGCGATGGCCGACGGCGTCCCGGTGGTCGCGAGCCGCATCGGCGCGCTGCCCGAGCTGGTCGAGGCGGACGGGCTCGTGCCGGCCGGCGACGCGGTCGCGCTGGCGGCCGCGATCACCCGCCGTTTCGGCGACGCCGCGGCCGGCGAACGCGGCATCGCACGCGCTCGTGAGCGCGCCGGCCCCGAGACGGCCGCCGCCGCGCTCCGAGCGGCCTACGCCGCAGCCTCGTAGCATCGAGAAATGCGTCCGCCGAGCGTTGCCGTGGGGCTCGTCGCGCTGGCTGTCGCCGGCTGCGGGAGCGGCGGTTCGTCCTCGGCCGTCGCGCCGACGGGCTCCGGCGGCTCGTCCGCCCCGGCCGCACCGGACTCGTCCGTCCACGCGTCGCGCTCGGACCCGGTGATCGCCGCGGCCGGGGACATCGCCTGCCCGCCGGGCCGCCCGGTCACGGCGAGCGCGTGCCACCAGGCCACCACGGCGCTGGTGCTGTCGCGGCTGCGCCCGACGGCCGTGCTGCCCATCGGCGACGATCAGTACGAGACCGGGGCGCTCGGTGCCTTCCGGGCCTCCTACGCCCCGACGTGGGGGCGCTTCAACGCGATCGCGCGCCCGGTACCGGGAAATCACGAATACGCCGCCAATGACGGAGCCGGTTACTACGCATACTTCGGCGCGCGTGCCGGCGACCCGGCGCGCGGCTACTACTCCTACGACCTCGGGCGCTGGCACCTGATCGCGCTGAACTCCAACTGCGCAATCGTCTCCTGCGCGACCGGCTCGCCGCAGGTGCGCTGGCTTCGCGCCGACCTCGCCGCGCACCCGGCGCGCTGCACGTTGGCGTACTGGCACCACCCGCGTTTTTCCTCGGGTCTTCACGGCAACGAGCAGCCCGTGGCGCCGCTGTGGCGCGCGCTCTACGACGCGGGCGCGGACATCGTCCTCAACGGCCACGATCACGACTACGAGCGCTTCGGACCCCAGACACCGGCCGGCCGGGCGGACGCCCGCCGCGGGATCCGCGAGTTCGTCGTCGGCACCGGAGGTGTGAACCACTACCCGATCCTGATCCCGAGAGCCAACAGCCAGCGCCGCAACAACGCCACGTTCGGCGTGCTCGCTCTGACGCTCCACCGCGACGGCTACAGCTGGCGCTTCGTCCCCGAGTCGGGCAGCCGATTCACCGACAGCGGAACCGGCAGCTGCCACTAATGCGCAGCCAAAGATGGGTCAAACGCCTCATGACGCGAGCCCCGCCCGCACATAGCCTGGCTGCAGATCAACCGAAGGAGGCCAGAGATGCCAAAGGTGTCGAAGGAGAGCGTGGAGGCCCAGGACCACGGCCCGGTGGAGGAATGGAGCGGGGAGTTGGACGGCTACACGGCCAATATCGTCGTGTTCCGCCAGGACATGGACCAAAGCCCGATGCTGAAGGGGCTGCCCGATGATCGCTGCCAGTGCCCGCACTGGGGATACGTGCTCAAGGGCAGGCTGACCTTTCGCGTCGGGGGCCACGAAGAGGTGTTCGAGCCCGGCGACGCCTTCTACCTTCCGCCCGGCCACGTCGGTGTGGCAAACGAGCCCGGCAGCGAGTTCGTCCAGTTCAGCCCCAGCGAGGAACTGAAGACGACCGAGGCGGTCATCATGAGGAACATGCAGGAGATGCAGGGCGCCTGAGCGCGCTCAGGTCGCCACACCCGCGACGAACTCCTCGTCGGGGAGGAGGCCGTGCTGCATCGCGAACAGGCTCGCCGCCGCCCGGCTCGAGGCGCCGATCTTGGCGTAGATGTGCTCGATGTGGTTGGCGACCGTCTTCGGTGAGATCACGAGACGCTGGGCGATCTCCTTGTTCGCCAGGCCACGCGCGAGCAGCTGCAGCACCTCGACCTCCCGGGGGGTCAGTCCCGCCGGTCCTTCGCGGCGCCGCGATACGCGATGGCCGGCGGCGCCGAGGACCGCTTCGACGGCATCCGCGTCGAGGCGGCCGGCCGTGACGTCGGCCCGCAGCTCGGCGGCGGCCTCGTCGGATGAGCGCTCCGGCCGGTGCGGCCGCGGCTCTCGCATCGCCTGGTAGGCGTCGGTCGCGCTGAGGATCCGGGCGGGGCGGGAGATCGCGGCGCCCGAGAGCCCACGCGGGTAGCCCGACCCATCGAGCCGCTCGTGATGCTGGACGGCGATCGTCCCCAGGGGCGCGAGCGCCTCGGATTGATGGAGCATGCGCTCGGTCAGGTACGGGTGCATCCGCACGCGCTCCCACTCGCCCGCGCCCAGCGGACCGCGCTTGTCCCAGATCGCGTTCGAGACCCCCAGGCGCCCGAGGTCGAGCACGAGACCCGCACGGCGCAGTGTTCGCACATCCCCTTCAGACAGCCCGAGCTGCCCGCCGGCCTCGGCGGCGAGATCGGCGACGGCGCGCGCATGGCCCAGGAAGTAGGGCGACTTCAGGTCGACGAAGTTCGCGATCGCCAGAAGCGCGGCGTCGAACCGCTCCGCGGAGAGCATGACCGCGAGCGCCGGCTCGGCATCGATCACCGCATCCCACGTCACGACCGCGTCCAGCCCGGACAGGATCACCTCCGCCTCCGCGCACATGACCTCCGACGCGGCAGGGTCGAACTGCTTGCCACCGCGCTTGTGCGCCAGCT
>JAWVFS010000342.1:0-2847 GCA_033855795.1 Solirubrobacteraceae bacterium
TCGATCGCCGAGACGACCTCGACGCCCTGGTCGTGCCCCGCGGCCAGCGCCTCAGCGACCCCGTCCACCGTGTCGTGGTCGGTCAGCGCGAGCAGCTGGACGCCCGCCGAAGCGGCTGCGGCGACGACCGCGGCCGGCTCCAGCGCGCCGTCGGAGCGGGTCGAATGTGCCTGAAGGTCGAAAACCGGGGCGGAGATTCATCCGAACCTATCGGGCGACGGCCGTGTTCGGGGACATAGAATCGGCTCGCAAATCTCCGGGGGAAGGACCCGTCTCGATGTCCCGATGCTCGCTCTGCCGTTGGCCGCTGCTCGCGGCCGCCGCTCTCACTCTGCTCGCCGCTGCGCCGGCACAGGCCCGCGTGCTCGACGTGACCAAGCGCCACGTCGGCTTCGCGCACTTCACGACCATCCAGCGCGCCGTCAACGCCGCGCGCTCGGGCGACTGGATCGTGATCGATCGCGGCGTCTACCCCGAGACCGTCAGGATCCGCACGTCGAACCTGCACCTTCGCGGGGTGGACCGCAACCGGGTGATCGTCGACGGCCGCCACCGCAAGGGCGTCAACGGCATCGAGGCCTTCAAGGCGAACAACGTGTGGGTCGAGAACCTCACCGTGCGCAACTTCGACCGCCGCACCAAGGACGGTAAGGCCGGCAACCAGATCTGGTGGAACGGCGGCGACGGCTCCGGCAAGGTTGGTGCCCGCGGCTGGTACGGGCAGTACCTGACCGCCTATGACACGGGAGTGACGGGCGGCTACGGGCTGTTCGCCTCCAACATCGTCAACGGCTTCATGAAGCATGTCTACGCGTCCGGCTTCGCGGACTCCGGCATCTACATCGGCGCCTGCCCTGATTGCAACGCGCTCGTCGACGATGCGCTCGTCGAGCGCAACGCGCTGGGGTACTCGGGCACGAACTCGGGCGGCCGGTTGACCGTGAGGAACTCGACGTTCCGCAACAACACGTTCGGCGTCGCCCCCAACTCGCTCAACAACGACGACCAGCCGCCGCCGCAGGACGGCTCGTGCAACTCGGCGCACAACCCGAAGCCGACACCGAGCAACCTGCAGAACCTGCCGACGTTCAGCTCGACGAACATCCGGCGCTGCTACGTCTTCCGCAACAACCTGGTCGAGAACAACAACAACCTCAACACGCCGGAGAGTTCAGAGACCGACGGTACGTGGGGCGTCGGCTTCGAGTGGCCGGGGGACTACGCGGATCTCGTCCAGAACAACACGATCCGCAACAACGTCAACTTCGGCATCCTCGCGCACGAGTACCCGCATCCCTTCCCGCCGGTTGCCAAGACCATCTACTTCCAGGTGTCCGGCAACAGGTTCGCGAACAATCGGCTCGTGAACAACGGGACCCGCGCCGGCGGGGCGGACATCGGCCTGGAGGGTGGCGTGTTCGGCAGCATGCAGTCGGTGAACAACTGCTTCTCCGGGAACTCGTTCCACAGCTCGATTCCCGCGAACATCGAGGGGACGTGGGGCTGCCAGAACGCCACCACGCCGAACGGCGGCTCGGGCTTGCTGGGCAAGCTCCTCCAGCTGCTCGGCGAAACGTCGCCGGGCGACCCGACCTACCTGCGCCACCCGCAGGGGCAGCCCGCGCCGCCGCGCCAGAGGACGATGCCGCGGCCGTGCGCCGGGCCGCCGAGGGCCGGGAACCTGTGCTGAGCTGACGGGCGAGGCCCTCGCGGGCGTGACAAATGAGCAGAGACGGGTAGGCGTTCAGCGAGCAAACGATCTCGCCGGAGGCCCACCGTGCCCGACCGCCTGACCCCACTCGACGCATCCTTCCTGCATCTCGAGGACGAATCGGCTCCGCTGCACGTCGCCGCGATGCTGATCTTCGAGGGCCCGGCACCCGCCTACGACGACTTCGTCGAGCACGTCGAGTCCCGGCTGCACCTCGTGCCGCGCTACCGGCAGCGGCTGGCCCGGGTCCCGCTGGATCAGGGCCGCCCGGTATGGGTCGACGACGACCGCTTCGACGTTCGCTTTCACGTGCGGGCGACTGCGCTTCCCCGGCCGGCGGACGAGGAGACGCTGCGCGTCCTGGGCGGCCGCGTGTTTTCTCGGCCCCTGACCTCCGGGCGACCGCTGTGGGAGATGTGGCTGGTGGACGGCCTCGAGGGCGATCGCTTCGCCGTCCTGAGCAAGACCCACCACGCCGTGGTCGACGGGATCTCCGGCATGGACGTGCTGTCGGTGCTCTTCGCGCCGGACGAGGAGGCGCCCGACGGAGGAAAGCCCTGGCAGCCGGTCGCGCCCCCATCGGGCGTCGAACTGCTCGCGCAGGCGCTGGTCGACCGGGTCACCCAGCCGGCCGAGCTCGTGCGCCCCGTGCGCGCCCTGTTGCGCCGCCCGGCCCGGGTGCTCTCGGCGGCGCGCGACCAGGCAATCGGCCTCGGGGCCTTCGCCTGGGCCGGGCTGTCCCCGGCGCCGGCGACTCCGTACAACCGCGACACGGTCGGGCGCGACCGGCGCTTCGCCTGGGTGCGGGGATCGCTCGACGACTTCAAGGCCGTCAAGAACAGCTGGGACGGCAGCGTGAACGACGTGGTGCTGACGGTCGTCGCACGGGCGCTGCGGCGCCACCTGCGCCGCCTCGGCGAGGACGTCGACGGCCTCACCCTCAAGGCCTTCGTGCCCGTCTCCACCCGTCAGGCGGGCGACGAGACGGGCAACCGCGTGACGGGCATGATCGCCCCGCTCCCGATGGGCTGCGAGGACGCACGCACCTGCTTCGAGCAGATCCGCGCGGAGATGGGGGAGATCAAGTCCTCGGGCCAGGCGGTCGGGGCGCGCGCCCTGACCGAGCTGTCGGGCTT
>JAWVFS010000343.1:0-4242 GCA_033855795.1 Solirubrobacteraceae bacterium
TGATTGTTGCCTGACACAGTGTCGACGGATACTCGACCGGTCGGGTGACGGGGGTTGTGCCGCAAGGCAGGATTTCCTGACCTCGATCTCATAGGTTCGGGCGAAGCCGCATCAAATCGGCGCCTCCCGCCGTCCGAACCGTCGAACCGGCCCTTTCATGGCACGTACCCCTGCCCGTCCTGACGGGGCCAATTTGGAAGCCGCTCCCTTTGGGGGCGGCTTCCTCTTTTGACGGCCGCCGGCGCCGGGTCGGCTAGGCGAGGTTCGAGCGCCGCGGGTACACCACGGCGGGGTCCGTCAGGACGTTGACCAGCGCAGGCACGCCGGCCTCGAACGCGCGGGCGATCGCCGGCTTGAGGTCGTCGGGGCGCTCGACGAGCTCCCCGTGGCCGCCCAGCGCCTCGACGACCTGGTCGTAGCGGGTCTCCGGGCGCAGCTTCGCCACGACCGAGTAGCCGTAGAGGAACGTCATCGGGTGGTGCTCGAGCCCCCAGATGCCGTTGTTGCCCATCACGCCGACGACGTCCACCCCGTGACGCACGAGCGTGTCGTACTCCATTCCCGCGAAGCCGAAGGCGCCGTCGCCGAGGAGCAGCACCACCTGGCGGTCGGGCCTCGCGAGCTTGGCGGCCAGCGCGTAGCCGGGGCCGGTTCCCAGACAGCCGAAGGGGCCCGGGTCCAGCCAGCAGCCCGGCTCGAAGGAGTCGATCACGCGACCGGCATAGGAGACGAAGTCCCCGCCGTCGCAGACGATGATCGCGTCGCGGTCGAGCACCTCGCGCAGCTCGCCGTAGACGCGCAGCGGATGCAGCGGCACGCGGTCGTCCTCGAGCTCCGCGCGCTCGGCGACCCGCTTCTCGCTTTCGTCCGCCCGCAACTGCTCGAGCCACGGGCCGGTGTCCTGCCCCCCACCGGCGCCCTCGCGCAGCGCGTCGAGCGTGGCGGGCAGCGCGCCGTAGCACTCGGCCGCGACCGGCCGTGGGTGCGCGCGGCCCGGCTCGGCGACGTCCACCGCCACGATCTCCGTGTCCTCGCCGAGGGACGCGCCGAAGCCGAGGCGGAAATCCATCGGCACCCCGACGATGATCGCCACGTCGGCGCCCTTGAGGCCGGTCGAGCGCGCGCGGGAGAAGAACAGCTCGTGGTCCGCGGGAACGCAGCCGCGAGCCTGCCCGTTGAGGAAGACCGGGATCCCCAGCGCCTCGACCAGGCGCAGGAGCGCGCCCTCGCCCCGGCCCCAGTACAGGTTGGTCCCGGCCATCACCACCGGCCGCTCGGCGTCGCGCAGCAGGCCCACCGCACGGTCGATCTCCGCCGTGTCGGCCGCCGGCCCGGCGGCGGGGTCGGGGAGCTCGGGCGGACCCTCGGGCACCTCGCCCTCCATGAACACGAGGTCGAGCGGGAAGTCCACGAACGTCGGGCCCGAGTGCGGACGCAGCGCCACGGCGAGCGCCTCGTCGACCAGACCCGGGATCTCGGCCGTGGCCCCCGGCGTGGTCGCGAGCTTGGTCAAGGGGCGGACGAAGGGCACGTGGTCGATCTCCTGCAGCGAGCCCTGTCCCCAGCGCATCTGCGGAGCGCGGCCGCCGAGCACGAGCAGCGGCGAGTTGTTCTGCTGTGCCGAGGCCATGGCGCTCATGCCGTTGGTCACCCCCGGTCCGGCGGTCAGCGCCGCGACACCGGGCTCCCGCGTGACCTTCGCCCAGCCCTCCGCGGCGAAGGTGGCGGTCGACTCGTGGCGCACGTCGACGAGGTCGATGCCCTCGGCGCGGCAGCCGTCGAAGATCGAGAACAGATGGCCGCCCGACAGGGTGAACAGCTTGCTCACGCCGGCGCCCTTCAGCCGCTGGGCGATCAGCCGCCCGCCGTGGGCCTGCGTCTGTTCGGTGGTGGCTTCCGTGGACACCGCCTCGATGCTATTGCAGCTTGGTCACACACGGGTCACACACCGTTTACTCGGGACTGAGGCCGCGAACTAGGGTGGAACATCACGCGAACGCAAACGAGAGGAGTGGCCGTGACCGAGTACGACGCCACAGCCATCGAGCAGCCCCCAATGACCGCGTCGCCCCTGGGAGCGCTGACCGACCTCGACTCTCTCGTCGCCGAGGTCGGCAGCTCGTACCCACTCGCCGCCTACCCCGCAGACGCGGAGCCGGAGGACGAGCGCGGCGCCATGGACGCCATGATCCTGGCGGGCCTGGTCAAGCCCTAGCGGGCTAGTCGTCAGTCGTCAGTCGTCAGTCGTCAGTCGTCAGTTCTGAGGGCGCGACCCCCCACGGCTACCGCGAAGCGGTACTAACCGCCCCGCGCAGCGGAGGGCTCGTTGTTTACGAGCCGGAGCCAGCGCGGCCAACCGGAAGCCGGCCTGTGCCGCCAGCGCAGCCAAGGGTCAATGGATCGTGGAGCCAGCGCGGCCGAGTCGAAGCCCGGTCACTCCGACCCCAGCGACATGAGATTCAACGACGCGCCCCCGTCGATCCCGATCGCCTCGCCGGTCACGTAACCCGCATCGCGCGACGCGAGGAAGCCGACCAGCGCGGCGACCTCGTCGGGCTCGGCCATTCGTCGTGCGGGCAGCGCGGCCTCGACGCGCTCGAGGACCTCGGCCGGCATCGCCCGCACCTTCTCGGTGGCGACCATCCCCGGGAGGATGGCGTTGGCCGTGATCCCGCGCCCGACGTTCTCCGCGGCGACGGTCTTGACCATGCCGAGCAGACCGGCCTTCGACGCGGCATAGGCGACCTGGCCAGGAAGCCCGCCGCGCGCTGCGCCGCTGGAGATGACGACGATGCGCCCGTAGCGGCGCTCCCGCATCCCGGGCAGGCACGCCTGCACGGCCCGGAACGCGCCGGACAGGTTCACGGCCAGGTCGCGCTCCCACTGCTCGGCCGTCATGCGGTGCGCCGGTGCGACGGTGTCGGTGATGGCGGCGTTGGAGACGCACACGTCGATGTCGTCGAGCGGCGGCACATCGTCGCGGACGAGGTCGACGCGCAGGTCGCAGCCCTCGTCGCGGTCCAGGGTCACCACCTCCATGCCGTCGGCGCGCAGGCGCGAGGCGATCGCCGCGCCGATGCCGCGCGCGGCGCCCGTGACGAGTGCTCTCACCCGTCCTCACCTTCGAGCGCCGTGGCGTGCTCGCCCGCGCGTCCGGCGTCGGTCTTCTCGTAGAAGCGCTGGAGCAGGCCGAGCGTCTCCTCCGGGTCGGCGCACGTGTACGCGTTCCAGGCCTCGATCCGCAGCTGGGCGTCGAGGTCGGCGCCGATCACCTCCTGGATCGTCTCCTTGGCGCTGCGCACGGCGCGCTGGGAGTTGCGCAGGATCTGGGCGGCGACGGACTCGGCCTCCTCCATCAGGTCGTCGTGCGGCACCACCCGCGAGACCAGGTTGCACCGCAGCGCCTGCTCGGCGTCGATCGGCTCCGCGGTCAGGAGCATCTGCAGCGCCACGCCGGTCCCGCAGGTGTTCACGAGGCGGACGATCCCGCCGTCGCCGTGGTGATAGCCGCGCCGCGCCTCGAAGGAGCCGAACATCGCCCGCTCGGACGCGATCCGGATGTCGCAGGCCAGCGCCTGCTCGAGCCCGCCGGCGAGCGCCCACCCGTTCACCGCGCCGATGATCGGCTTGTAGATCCGGTGCAGTCCGCGCGTGAAGCCGCCGAAGCCCAGCTCGACGATCTCGCGGATCCGCGCCGGCGTGGCGTCGGTCATGATCGGCGGGATGTAGGTCTTCAGGTCGGCGCCGGCGCAGAAAGCCTCCCCCGCCCCGGTGAGGATCGCCACGTCGACGGTGTCGTCGTCGCGGAAGTCCGTCCCGGTCTCGACCAGCAGGTCCTGGGTCTCGGGGTCGATCGCGTTGCGCGCCTCGGGCCGGTTGAGCGTGATGTAGGCGATCCGATCGCGCTTCTCGTAGAGCACCTTCTCGGGCATCGGGACTCCTGTCGGTCGTGGGGACTGCGCGAATTCATGTCAGGTCGGGGCCTGGCTATGGTGCACGGCCTGGCCGAGTCCGCTCCCAAGCCCGTCGCCGACGCCATGCGCCGTTCCTATGCCGCATGGAACGACCGCGACCTCGACACGCTGCGAGAGCTCTACACGTCCGACACCGAGTGGGACATGTCGAACATCGACGGCTGGCCCGACACCCCGGTCTATCGCGGCCACGACGGGCTCGAGCAGGCGCTGAAGGACTGGTACGGGGCCTGGCGCGAGATGGACGCGGAGGCGCTCCAGGTCGTGG
>JAWVFS010000344.1:0-11429 GCA_033855795.1 Solirubrobacteraceae bacterium
CGTACACCTCCGGCACGAACCAGCTCGCATGGCGGAACTCGAACGCGTGGCGGCCGGCCGGGAGCCGCTCGAGCGCGCCCGCTAGCCGCTCGTCGTCGCGGTGGAAGTTCGCCGGCAGCTGCCACACGATCGGTCCGAGCTTCGGCGTTCCGACCAGCGGCTCGATGTGCTCGTAGAACCGAGCGGCCCTGAGTTCGATCACTGTGAGGCGCTTGATGAGCGTCAGGTAGCGCGAGGCCTTCAGCGCGAAGACGAAGTCGTCCGGGGTCTGCTCAACCCAGGACGCGACCGCATCGGGCGAGGCCAGCCGGTAGAAGGTGCTGTTGACCTCAACCGTGTCGAAGAGCGTCGCGTAGTGGCTCAGCCAGCGGCGCGGCGGCAGGCCGCGCGGATAGACGCGCTCGCGCCAGTCGGAGTAGTTCCAACCCGAGCAGCCGATGTGGACGGCCGCGGTCAGCGGCCGAAGGGGTCGGGTTCGTCCAGTCGCTGCGCGCCGCAGCGCGTCAGCGGCTCAGCGCCGCGCGGCGGTCTTGCGGGCGGTCGTCTTGCGAGCCGTCGACTTGCGGGCGGTCGTCCGCTTGCGCGCCGGGGCCTTGCGGGCCGTCGAGCGCTTGGCTGCGGTTCCACCGCTGCGGGCGCGAATGCTCTTCGCGGCCTCCTCGAGGTCCTTCTGGATGGCCTTGCCCAGCTTGCTGCTGTCGCGCTGAAGCGACTTGAGCGCCTTCTGGATGTCTCGGTACGCCGCCTTGGAGTTGCGCTTCTGGGCGTCCTTGGCGAGAGAGCCGAAAGTCTTCTGGAGCGTCTCCAGCGACTTGTTGAACTGCTTGAGGCTCCGGGGCTCGCTGCTGGCCGCGCTCTTGCGGGCGGTCGACTTACGGGCCGTCGACTTGCGGGCGGTGGTCTTGCGGCGGGTCGTGGCCTTCTTGGGTGCGGGCATCGAGTGGCTCTCCTCCTAGCGGACGTACGGTTGCGTTGCGCAACGCTATGCGTTTCGCCGCGCGAGTGCCACCCCGGTTTTTGTTACGAGCCCGCGGCGGCGGCCCGCGCACGCCGTTCCGACCACTCCCGGAGGCCGTCGACGACAAGCGCGAGCCGCTTGCCGTCGGCGGTCAGCCGGTACTCGACCTGGGGCGGGCGCGCCGGAACCACCACGCGCTCGAGGACTCCGGCGGCCTCCAGCTCGGTCAGCCGCTGGGCGAGGGTGCGGGGCGGCACCGAACCGAGCGCCTGCACGAACTGGTTGAAGCGGCGGGCGCCGCTGTGGCTCGCATAGAGCACCGCCAGCGACCAACGGCGTCCGAGGAGATCCGCCGTGCGGCGGACCTCCTCGGGGACGGGCGGGCACTCAGCGCAGCGCCACATCGCCGGCCGGCTCCCGGGCCGGCTCGAGCGCCTGCTCGAGCACCTCGCCGATCGTCATCACCGGATGGAACGTCATCTGCTCACGCACGTCCTCGGGCACGTCCTCGAGGTCGCCGCGGTTCCGCTCGGGCAGGACCACGTCCGTGAGTCCGGCTGCGTGGGCGGCGAGCACCTTCTGCTTGAGACCGCCAATCGGCAGCACGCGCCCCTGGAGGGTCACCTCGCCGGTCATCCCGACGGTGTGCCGCACCGGGCGGCCGGACAGCAGCGACGCCAGCGCGGTGGTCATGGTGACGCCGGCACTGGGGCCGTCCTTGGGAATCGCGCCAGCCGGCACGTGCACGTGGAACTCACGATCGTCGAACGCGTCGTCGTCGATGCCCAGCTGGTCCGCGTGGCCGCGGACGTAGGACAGCGCAATCCGCGCCGACTCCTTCATCACGTCACCGAGCTGGCCGGTCAGCACCAGGCCGTCCTTGCCCTTCATCCGGGTCGCCTCGACGAACAGGACGTCGCCGCCGGTCCCGGTCACGGCCAGTCCCGTCGCCACGCCCGGCACCGCCGTGCGCTCCGCCGCCTCCTGGAAGAACTTCTGGCGGCCGAGGGCGTCGCGCACCGTGTCGAGCTCGACCGCAACCGGCGCGGTCGCCTGCCCGGACGCGATCCGCGTTGCGGTCTTGCGCAGGACGGTCCCCAGCTCACGCTCGAGCTGACGAACGCCGGCTTCGCGCGTGTACTCGGTCACGACCAGCCTCAGCGTGGCCTGGTCGATCGAGACCTCGTCCTCGCGCAGCCCGTTGCGCTCCCGCTGGCGCGGCCACAGGTAGTCACGCGCGATGGCGACCTTCTCGTCGGTGGTGTAACCGTCGAAGCGGATGACCTCCATGCGGTCCAGCAACGGGCCGGGGATGGTCTCCGCGACGTTCGCCGTGGCGATGAACAGCACCTCGGACAGGTCGACCTCGATATCGAGGTAGTGGTCGCGGAACGAGTGATTCTGGGCCGGGTCCAGCACCTCGAGGAGGGCCGCGCTGGGGTCGCCGCGCCAGTCGGCGCCGACCTTGTCGACCTCGTCGAGCATGATCACCGGGTTCATCGTCCCGGCGTCGCGCAGGGCGCGCACCAGTCGACCCGGCAGCGCGCCGATGTATGTGCGCCGGTGACCCCGGATCTCGGCCTCGTCGCGCACGCCGCCGAGCGACATGCGGACGAACTCCCTCCCGGTGGCGCGGGCGATCGACTCGCCGATCGAGGTCTTACCGGTCCCGGGCGGGCCGATCAGCGTGAGAATCGCGCCGGAGCGCTTGTCCTCGGAGATTCCGCGTTCCTGCCGCAGCTTGCGCACGGCCAGGTATTCGGTGATGCGCTCCTTGACGTCCTCGAGGCCCGCGTGGTCGCTGTCCAGTACCTCGCGCGCGTGCACCGGGTCCAGCCGCTCCTCGGAGCGCTCGCCCCAGGGCACGGAGATCAGCCAGTCGAGATACGTGCGGATCATCGAGGCCTCGCCGCTGGAATCGCCCATGCGCTCCAAACGGCCCAGCTCTCGCTCGGCCTGCTCCTTGACGTCGTCGGACATCCCGGCGTCGTCGATCTTCTTGCGGTACTCGTCGACGACGGAGCCCTCGTCCTCGCCCAGCTCCTTGCGGATGGACTCCATCTGCTTGCGCAGGAAGTACTCCCGCTGCTGTTGCTCGGCGCCGGACTGCACGTCGTCGCGGATGCGCTTGCGCACGTCCAGCTCGGCCATGCGCTCGCGCTGGAACCGGACGGCCTTCTCGAGCCGCTCGGTCACGTCGAGCGTGGAGAGCAGGTCGACCTTCTGCTCGTAGCTGAGGTCGGGGCTGTAGCCGGCCGTGTCGGCCAGCACGCCGGGCTCGGTGATCGAGCGCACGAAGGCGGAGATCCGCCCATCGTCGCCGCGCAGCTCGAGGATCTCCTCGACCACGGCGCGGTACTCGCGCTCGAGCTCACGCGTGCGGCCGTCGACGGGTTCGTCGTCGGGCCGCTCCTCGACCTCGACGCGCAGGTCGCCGGCGGGATCGGTGTGGGCCGCGCCCGCGACGCCGCGGTGCAGGCCGTTGATCGTGACGGCACGCAGGCCGCCGGGCAGCCGAACGCGGTCGACGACCTCGGCCACGGTGCCGACCGTGCCGAACTCGTTCTCGTGCCGGGGCACGAGGAACACCCGCTCCTCCTCGCCGACGTCGACGGGAAGGGTCAGGGTCATGTTCGGAAATACGACAGCGTCCTCTAGGGGAACCAGCAGGAGGGTTGTCATCGTTTCAGGCTCCATATCTACTTACAGGTTGTAAGTAAGGATAGCGCCTGTAGCCGGAGCCGCTAGGGTGCCCGCCCGCGCCTCGCTGGAACGGGCACTCAGGCCCGAACGACCGCCGACCCGCCGGCAGCCGCCGCGAGCGGGTCCTGGCCGTCCCACACTCCGCGCGCACCGTAGGGACGAAAGCGCGCGAAGACCGACTCGTGGTGAAACGCCCGCGCGGCGTGGGCTCTGATCGCACGGAGATGCCCGTCGCCGGCGTCGCCGAGGGCGTACGCGCGCATGGCCGCAGCCGTACGCCAGAGCGAGAAGGTGGCGACGAGTCGGGGCGGGCGGGCGAGGCCGGTGGCGGCGAGCAACGCCGGGTCGTTGACGGCCTGGCGCTCCGCCCGGGCGCTGGTCCGCAGGAACGACACCGCTCGGCGGAGTCGCAGGCGGCCGAGCGTGAGCACGGCCACCGGCTCGCTCTCGTCGACCGCCCCTTCCTCGCCGGGCAGATCGGGAAGGCCGGACCACGAGCCCACGGCACGCAGCGGCTCAAGCCTCACGTGCCACCCCCCCGCCAACCGCTGGGCGAATGGATGACCGCCCAGGAAACGGTCGAGGGCGGCGTCGTCGTCCCACGCGGCGATCAGCCCCACCCGCCCCGGCTGTGGGGCGGGTACCGGGCCGCCACCGAGCTGGACGGCGAACGTGGTCTCGGCGTAGCGAAGACCCGGGAGGGCCGCGGCATCGGGTCGCGCGCGCACCGCAGCGGCCGCCGCCCGCACTCCGACGTCGGCGAGGTGCACCGAGACGATCATGCCGCCGCCTCCATCGCTCGACCGATTAACCTAGTAGACATTAGGTAGAGCCAGAACCCTACCTAGGGACCATTAGGTTGTCAAACACCCCACCCACGCCCGCCGCCCCCCGCAAGCGCCTGACGGCCGACGCCCGACGCGAGGTGATCGAGCGAGCGGCCACCGAGGTGTTCGCCGAGCGCGGCTACCGCTCGGCTTCGATCGACGAGATCGCCAGGCGCTCGGGCGTCTCGGCGCCCGTCGTCTACGACCATTTTCGGTCCAAGCAGGACCTTCACCGGCGCCTGCTCGAACGCCACTTCGCCGAGCTGCGAGAGATCTGGACCGAGTACATGGTCCAGGGCGACCCGCCGGAACTGCGCATGGCCAGGGCGTTGGACGCATGGTTTGGGTACGTGCAGACGCACCCGTATGCCTGGCGCATGCTCTTCTCGGACACGAGCGGCGACCCTGGTGTGCAGCAGATCCACCGCGAGGTCGCTGCCCAGAGCCGCGCCGCCCTGCTTCCGCTCCTCGCCCGCGAACCCGGCGCCCAGGAGGTCGCCGGATCGGCCGAGCAGGAGGCGCTCGACATGGTGTGGGAGATCATGCGGGCGGTGCTCCAGGGCCTCGCGCTCTGGTGGTACGAGCACCAACACGTCCCGCGCGAGCAGGTCGTCGCCACCGCGATGAACGCCCTCTGGATCGGCTTCGACCGGGCCCGGAGCGGGGAGACCTGGCCGCCGGCCTAGCCGCGTTGGCGGTCCGTGACGCGAACGGAGAAGTGTGCGGCAACGTCGCCGTGGAGCTCAGCAGGTGCCCTTGAACTCGTACGGGACGCCGTGCCGCGCGAAGTCGCGGTAGAACCACGGCGCGTACAGCCCGAGGTTGTTGCTGTTGGGGTCGCGGTCGACCGGGTTGAACAGCGGCCGCACGAGGGTGTCGGGCGGCCCCTTGGCGTGCTGGAGGTAGACCAGCGTGTTCGGAATCCCGAGCGCGCGCTGCACCGCCTGGGGCGCGCCGCCGGCGGCGAACCCGGTGATCGCCCGGAACTGGCCCGCGTCGGGCACGCTGTCCCAGAGGTGGATGTTGTAGCGGTGGGTCTCCCTCAGGATCTTCACCGTATGCACGCAGTACCAGTCGCGGGCGTTGCCCACACCGCGAACGTCCCAGGTGTCCCACACCGTGCGCATCAGCGTGGAGAAGAACAGCGATTTCGCGGCCTTCACCAGAGGCGTCTTGATCGCGTCGGGGTCAGCGGGGAGCAGCCAGGTGTCGCTGTGCACCTTGGCGGGGATCCCGTGGAGGATCGATCCGCCGACGGTCGAGAGCTTCCCGTAGTCACTCACCAGGATCAGGCCGAGCTGAGTCATGGCCTGCTTGGCGGCGTCGTAGCGGATGTCGAGATCGGCGCCGAGCGTGTCGGCCTGGGACTGGAGCTTGCCGAGGATGTCCTCGCCCTTGGGGCGCGGGAGGTACTTCAGATAGGCCATCGCGCCCGCCACCTGGCCCGCAACCTTGAACTCCGGGATCTTGAACTCGTCGGCGGCGACGCCGAAGAGCTTGGCCATGATCTGGAAGGCCGGGCTGGCATCGATGCCCGGCTTTGGCGCGAACACCTTCTGGATGTCCAGCGAGATCTGCTGGAGGCTCACGTGTTCCTTGGTCCCCTCGGTGAACGGCGACCGAAGCCGGGTGACGTAGTCCTCGACCTCGACGACCGCCCCGATCTCGTCCGCCAGCTCGTCCTTGGCGGCCTGGAACGCGGTCGAGTCGAAGCCTTTGCCATCGCCGGGATAGGGAAGCGAGCGCACGTCGTTCTGGCGCTTGGTCCACGCCGTCGAGGTGGCGTAGTCGGCGTAGAAGAGCCGGCGGAGGTCGGTGCCGCTGTAGCCGAGCGTCGTGGTGATGTACTGGTTGGCCGCGGCGTTGATGTCCGGCCAGGGCTTGGGCGCCTGGCTGGCGATCGCGAGCAGCTCCTGACTGGGCTGCGGGGTGGAGGCGGACAGGAGGGGCTCGTAGCCGTAGTCCCGGGTGCGGGCGAGGTCGCCGACGAGGCGCCCCGGCCGGCCGGTGACTGCCGTGGATGCCTCGGCGAGCGCGCCCGCTCCGGCCCGGCCGACGAGCGTGTAGCCGCCGGTGCCGTTGAGGCCGTTGAAGACGGCGGCGGTGCCACCGAGCTGCTCGATGCGGTTGGCGATGTCGTTCCAGCGTGGGTCGGTGCCGGGCTTGGGCGAGCCGATGCTCTGGATCACGACGAGGGGCCGGCTCGGCGCGGTGGCCTGGGCGGTGAGCAGGCTGAGGAAATCGCCCTCCTGCCCCCCGGCGGTGAAGACGCGCTCCTGCAGCAGCTGCAACGAGCGCGCGTCGAGCACGAGGACGTGGAAGCCGGCGTTCGCCGACGCGGGCAGCGTCGCGGTGTACGACTTGCCCCCGATGGTCACCGTGCTGCCGCGATCGGGCTGGCCGCTGGGGACGGTGTCGAAGGCCACGGCGTCCTGTGGCGCGAAGCCGTAGTAATGGTTCGCCGGATTCGCCTGGAGGTAACCGTTCATCGCCCCGGGAACCGCGGGCTTGCCGGGATCGGAGGCGAGCTCCAGGTCCTGGCTGGCCGATCCGGCCGGCGCGCCGGCCGTTCCGACGACCGACCAGCCGGCATCCCTGGCGGCCAACCGCCCCTTGTCGAAGGCGGCGGCGCCGAGGTTGCCGATGATCCCGTTGACCCGGTCGACGAGCTCGCTGGGGACGCCCGACGTGCCGTTGATGACGACCAGCGCGCGCGGCGGGTTGCTGACGAGCGCCCTGATCTTGGACTCGACCGTTCCGATGGACGAGGCGGTGTACTGGAAAGTGCCGCTGCCGTTTTCCCGAGGTTGCAGCGTGTCGCGGTCGAAGACGGCGTACGCGCCGTTCCCACCGCCGGCCACCTGGGTCTGGCCGTCGATGCGAATCGCGCCGGTGGCATCGCGCGTCTGCAGCTGCGAGCCGATCGGCAGGCTGGCGCCGACGATCACCGTCACCGTGTCGTTCGAGCGACATGTTCGGGCGGCGCCGCCGCGCCCGGCGGCGGGGCAGGGCTCGGAGACGGTGAGCCTGGCGACGTAGTGGCCGCGCTGGTCGGGCACGAGACTGGGTTGGCTCGAGGTTACGTTCTGCAGGACGCTGTTGGAGCCGCGCGGACTGCTGATCAGTCGCCACCGGTAGGCGAGCCGGTCACCCGGGCGAAACGGTCGTGAGGCGAGCCCGCTCAGCGTCGCCCGCGTGCCGGTCCAGCGGAACTGGTCGTTGCCAGCCCCCACGAGCGGGCGCGTGCGCGGCACGTTGACGGTGTGCGTCTCGACGTCGAAGAAACCGGACCGCTCGTTGTAGACGACGATCCGTACGATGTTCCGCCCGAACCGCAGGCCGTGGTTGGCCGCCAGCAGCGCCGAACGGCCTCCGCCGTTGCCCTGGAGGAAGGCGCCGTCGGCACGCCGCCCGTTGAGCCGGGCGGTGAAGACCGCGCCGAGCCCCGTGGTCGCCCGGACCCCGACGGGCGCTGCGCTCCGCGACGGCCCGGACGCGGTGAGCAGCGCCGGCGCGCGGCGACCCACGACGAACCGCGAGAACTTGAAGGACGTCCGCCCGGACGAGTCGGTCGTGAGCACCGAGAGCACGTTGACGCCGTAGTGGAGCCGCCGGCCGAGCCCCACGGTGGCGATGCGTGTGGAGCCGCGGCGGCGAAACAAGCCGGTCACCACGGTCGAGCCGAGCCACGCGCGGAAGCGTGTAGAGCTCGTGCGGACGACCATCCGCACCGGGGTGCGGGTGGCGAGGCCGCCGTTGGCCGGCGAGGCGATGCGAAGGCCAACGGCGGCGGGAGCGGACGCCGGCGTGAGCGCCGTGAGCGAGCCGACGACGGCCGCCGCGGCGATGAACGTGGACGGACGTCGACGCACTGGCCGTTCGATTCGCGCGTCCCTGGCGGTCTCCTGCCCTGCGGTCATGACGTCCTTCCGTAGACGCGTTCGCCTTCCATGGCCCGTCGACGCGATACGCGATCATCCCAAGCGCTTCACGCCGGGGCAAGACGTCCATACCGGTCCCCTACCTCAACATGGGCCGCTTCCGGGAGCGATGGTGAGGCCCGGCGGCTTCCTAGCCGCGCTGCCGAGCCGCCGCGCGATCGATCTCCCGGCGGCCGAGCCGGCGACTGCGCCCGGCTCACCGGCCTGCCGGCCGCGGCGCTCGTGGCGACGGGCGCGGGTCCCGCCGGCGAGCGCCTCATCCCAACCTGACGCCGCCGTCCTCCGTGACCGTCCAGTGCGGATTGTGGGCCACCTCCCACGGGTGGCCGTCCGGATCGATGAACACCGAGCTGTAGCCGCCCCAGAACGTCTCGGCCGGCTCGCGGCCGATCGTCGCGCCGGCGGCGCGGGCCTCCTCGGTGACCGCGTCGACCTCTTCGCGGGAACCGAAGTTGGCCGCGAGGGTCACGCCGCTCCAGTCCCCCGAGTCCTCGACGCAGCTGTCCTCGGCCAGCCGTGCGCGGTCCCACAGCGCGACGATCATGTCGCCGGCCTGAAAGAAGACGACGTCGTCGTCGGGCGCCGCGCCGGTCTGCCAGCCCAGCGCCTCGTAGAACCGCCGGGCGCGGCCCAGGTCGCGCACGCCGAGGGTGATGAGGCTCACTCGCTGTCGCATGCGGCGCAGTCTGCCGCCGATCGCCGCGGGGCGTCTTGAACGAAACGGACGCGAGAGCAGGGGAGACAGGACTCGAACCTGCAACCCCCGGTTTTGGAGACCGGTGCTCTGCCAAATTGAGCTACTCCCCTGGGTTGCGCGCCCAGTGTACTTCCGGCCCTGGCTCGGGTTGCGGCAGCAGCCGATTTCGCCGATCGGCCGATAGACATCGGGCTTGGGGCGGCCGATACTCACGTCCGCCGGAAAGGGGATGGGTCTCGCCGCTTCCTCCACGAATAGAGACGGATACGTTTGTCTAGCTCGAGCCAAAGTCGGGACGAAGGCCGCGCCCAGGAGGCTCGGACTTCCCCGCACGTGGAGACCCTGTGCCGCACCGTGTTCGAGGGCCTCGTCCTGGTTGACGACGCACGACGTTACGTGAAGCTCAACGAACCGGCGACGAAGCTGCTTGGCGTTCCCAGGGAGGACGTACTCAAGGGCCACCTCGGAGACTTCACTCCGCCAGAGGGGTTACCGGTGCTCGAACGAATGTGGGCGGACCTTCAGCGTCACGGAGCGGTTCATGGCCCCTATGAGGCGTTGCGCGGCGACGGCTCTCGCGTCCTGCTCGAGTACCGGGGCATCCGCGACTTCGAGCCCGGCCAGCACCTCATCGCGGCTCGCATCGCCCCTCCCCAGGTGCACGTCCCCGGCGCTCGCGCGGCCATGCGCCAGGTCACGCTGACTGCCCGTGAGCGAGAGGTGCTCCAACTCGCTGCAGAAGGCCATTCCACGCGCAAGATCGCCGAGCTCCTCCACCTGCGCCCTTCCACCATCAAGACCCACTTCGAGCACGTCTACGACAAGCTGGGGACACACGACCGCGTCTCGGCGGTAGCCGAGTGCCTGCGCGGCGGGCTGATCGAGTAAGCCACCGCGCGCCCACCTGGCAGGCGCGCCGCCCGGGGGTGGCCACCGTCCAGTGCGGGCGGAGGGACTCGAACCCCCAAGGGCGTCAGCCCACCGGCACCTAAAGCCGGCGCGTCTACCAGTTCCGCCACACCCGCGCTGCGGACGCCCGCTGCAAGCGCTACTGCTGCGCGCGGCCGCCGAAGATTGTATGTTCTGCCACGGGATGGCTGAGGGAGACGCAGAGTCGGACGTCCAGCTCGTCCGGCCCAACCGCGACAAGGCCGCGTCGAAGGCGACGAAGGCCATCGTCTTCCTGCTGCTGCTGGTGTCCGCCGCGCTGGTCCTGATCGTGACGATCGGCGGGTGGACGAGGCTAGCGGGGATGCAGCCGGTCAGCATCGCCTACGTGTTGGTCTACGTGATCATGGCCTTCTACGTCGCCCGCTGGAACCGCGGCGTCCTGCCGATGGCGGCGGCGCTGGCCATCCTCCTGGGAATCTTCGCCGCGATCTCGGGGCCCGAATGGTTCGATCGCGACAAGACCGGCTTCTCCGATCCGGCGCTGCCGGCCGGCGTGCTCGGCCTGCTCACGCTGTTGATCGTCCCGGTGCAGCTGTTGTTGATCGCGTTCGCGATGCGCGGCTTCCAGCAGGGCTGGAACGTCGAGGTCGAGGTGCCCGCCGGGGAGAGCTACCACCCCGACGTGCACCAGGCTCGCACGGCGTAGCCGCCTGGCTCGAGCCCTAACATCTGCACTGCCTGCGGCGGTGCTGGAACTGGCATACAGGGCAGACTCAAAACCTGCTGCCCGCAAGGGCTTGTGGGTTCGAATCCCACCCGCCGCATTGGTTGGAGAATCGGCTCAGACGGCCGAGACGACCCGGTCGCGGCCCTCGCGCTTGGCGCGGTAGAGCGCGTCGTCGGCGCGGTTGACCAGGGCCTCGGCTCCCTCGAGCCGATCCCAGCACGCGACGCCGGCTGAGCACGTCTCGGCTTCCGGGATGATCCCGCGCAGCCGCTCGATCACTTCGATGGCGCGGTCCAGCGGGCAGTTGGGCAGCAGCACGATGAACTCCTCCCCGCCGTAGCGCGCCAGCACGTCCGTTGGGCGCAGCACATCGCGCCAGATGGCGGCGATCTGCTTGAGCAGCCGGTCGCCGGCCTGGTGGCCGTGCTCGTCGTTGTATTCCTTGAAGCGGTCGAGGTCCACCATCGCGACGCACGCCGGGCGCTCGTCGCGCTTGGCCCGGGCCAGCTCGCGCGGGAGCTGCTCGTCCCAGGCCCGGCGATTGGAGAGGCCCGTGAGGTCGTCGGTGCGGGCCACCGCCTCGAGGCGGGTGAGCAGGTCGGCGCGCTCGATCGCCACCGCGGCCTCGGCGGCCAGCAGCGCCAGCACGTCCGACGCGCGCTCGGGCAGTCGCGCCATCGGCCGG
>JAWVFS010000345.1:0-3553 GCA_033855795.1 Solirubrobacteraceae bacterium
GCACGGATGTGTTCCTTTGGACGTCTTGCAGGGCGTCTTGCAATCGACGAAGCAAGCGGTGCGCGAGCGTAGCATTCCCGCGGTGCGCCTGGATCAGTCTGCGTTGCGCGGGTTTTTGGCCGCGCTCGCCCTCCTTGTCCTGCCCGCTCCGGCCTTCGCCGGCCGCGTGCTCGTGCTCGACCAGAGCGCCCGCCACGAGCGGGCCGTCAACGATCCAGCCGTGCCGGCCACCGACATGCCGCCGCCGCCGGGCGGGGCCCGCGCGGCGCGCGCGGCCCGCGCCCGTGCCGCCGCGCGCGCCGGCGTCACGCGGACCGCGCTGCGGGGGCTGGCCAGCTCCGGCCAGATCGACCAGGTCGAGTACCAGGACCGGCTGAACGTCTACAACCAGGCCGTATCCACCCGCAACGGCCTCAGCGGCAAGCGCCGCAAGGAGCTCGGATGGGTGATCGGGAACACCGACGAGATCGCCCAGAAGGGCGCGCTGACGGCCGCCCGGCTCGAGCCCGTCTTCCTCATCCTCGCGAAGAACACGGAGTTCTGGCGCAACTCGCCGATCCCGAGCTCCGGCGACCGCGTCCAGTTCTACGGCAGCCAGCTGATCTTCCAGTACTACCCCGGCGAGGGCATGCAGCTCCAACAGCTCGCCACGTGGGGCAAGGTCAACGCGGCGGTGAACGACCGGTCCAAGAGCCTCGCGACCTACCGGCTCGACGAGCTCGTCCCGCTGGCCGTCAACCGCGACGGCGGCGCTGCCTGGGAGTACTACTTCCACTTCGGTGGCGGTAGCCCGCCCTGGACGAGCGCTCTGTCGCAGGGGACGGCCATCCAGGCCCTGATCCACGCATCCGCCCTGCTGCGCAACCGGTCCTACGCGTCGCTCGCCTACCAGAGCCTGCGCCCGTTCCAGCTCGCCCCGCCGCGGGGCGTGCGGACGCGCACGGGGCCCGGCCGTGCCTCCTACGTCATCTACTCCTTCGCGCCGCACTACTTCGTGCTCAACGCGTTCATCCAGGCGCTGAACGGACTGTGGGACATGGGCAGCCCGAAGCTCGGCGGGAGCGCCAAGGCCCGCACCCTGTTCGCGATCGGCGACCGCGAGGCCCGGCGCGAGCTGCCCAAGTTCGACACCGGCCGCTGGGCGCGCTACTCGCTGTCGGGCGAGATCTCCGACACCAGCTACATGGTGCTCCTGCGCGACTTCCTGCGCGGCCTGTGCGACCGGGTCGGCCCATCCCCGTACTGCACCTACGCAAACAAATTCACCCGCTACCTCGGAGGCTGACCACGGCTACCGCGAAGCGGTACTGACTGCCCCGCGCAGCGGAGGGTCTGCTGTTTGCAGACCCGGAGCTGCCGGGGCCCGGAGGGCGGCGAAGCCGCCCGTTTACATTCGCCGAGGCAGGCGAAGGCTCGTTGTTTACGAGCCGGAGCCAGCGCGGCCAAGGCGACAGCGCTTCGGAGTTAGCCGCCGTAGACTCACCCGGTGGCGCCTCGCACGATTCTCTACACCGGCAAGGGTGGCGTGGGCAAGACCTCTGTGGCCGCGGCCACGGCCCGGCGCTGCGCGCGTGATGGCCTGCGCACCCTCGTGCTCTCGACGGACCCGGCGCACTCCATGTCGGAGGCGCTCGAGGCCGAGCTGGGGGCCGAGCCGTCCCAGGTGAGCGATCGTCTCTGGGGCCAGGAGGTCCAGGCGCAGGAGGAGATGGAGCGCAACTGGTCGGCGATGCAGGAGTGGCTGGGCGAGATGCTCGTCGACCAGGGCGTCGACCGCATCAGCGCCGAGGAGCTCACGGTTCCGCCCGGCGCCGACGAGCTGTTCTCGCTGCTGGCGCTCAAGCGCCACCACGAGGCCGCCGAGTTCGACGTGCTCGTGGTGGATTGCGCGCCGACGGGAGAGACGCTGCGGCTGCTGTCGTTCCCCGACGTCGCCCGCTGGTGGCTGGACAAGGTGTTCCCGTTCGAGCGCCAGATCATGGCGGCGGCGCGCCCGCTCGTGCGCAGCGTGCTCGACGTGCCGATGCCGGGCGCGGGCGTGATCGAGGACGTGCGGGGCCTGGTGGGCAACCTGATCGAGATGAACGAGATCCTGCGGGACCGGGAGCGAGCGACCATCCGCCTCGTGATGAACCCGGACAAGATGGTCATCGGCGAGGCGATGCGGACGTTCACGTACCTGAACCTGTACGGCTACCTGACCGACGCCGTGGTGGTGAACCGGGTCTTCCCCGACGCGGTCGAGGGCACCTACTTCGGTGCCTGGCGCGAGCGCCAGCGCGAGCACCTGGAGCTGGTCCACTCCGCCTTCGCCCCGGTCCCGGTGCTGCTCGCCCCCTACTTCGAGGCCGAGGTGGCGGGCCCGGTGATGCTCGACCGCCTCGCCGACGAGCTGTACTCCGACGAGCAGGCTCCCGCCGCCGTCCTGCACGAGTCGTTGTCGACCGAGCTGACGGTGAACGAGCGGCGCGCTCAGGTTCGCCTGCAGATGCCGTTCGCGGACCGCGGCGACATCTCCCTGAAGAAGATCGGTCCCGAGCTCGTGGTTCGGGTCGACGGGCAGAAGCGGACTATCATGCTGCCGCCTGCGCTGGCGGGGTGGCGGCCGACCGAGGCACGTCTCACCGACGGCGCGCTCGTGGTGACCCTCGATGAAGCCAAACGATCCTCCACCGCAGACATCGGGTGACCCTTCCGGCCAGCCGCCCGAGGGCGGCTCCGGCGGGCGGGAGCCGGGCGACGACCCGCTCGACACCCTGCGCGACCGCATCCGCTCGACACAGGACGCGGTCGAACGGCTGGCCGACGAGGCGTCCCACGCCGCGCGCGAGGCCGCGGCGGGCGGCTCCGGGCCAGCGTCCGGCGAGGGCGATCCGCGCCGCCCGCGCGCCGGCCGACCGCCCCGCAGCGGCTTCGCGGTGCCCGGCGACGGCGCCACCGATCAGTCGACCCGCGAGCTCCAGGCACTGGTCGCGCTGATCGAGGTGGTGCGCGGCCTGATCCCACGCGAGCTGGCCGACCAGCTCACCGAGCTCGTACGCGAGCTGCTGCTGCTCGTGCGCGCGCTGATCGACTGGTACCTCGACCGCCTGGACCTCCGCCGCAAGACCCCCGTCGAGGTCGAGGACATCCCGATCTCCTAGCAGGGGCCGCCTCGGCGCGGTCGCCACCTACAATGGCGCGCGTGCCCGATACGGCCCCCCAGACCTGGGTGCTGACCGGCTCGCCCGAGAACTTCGCCGCCACCCGGGACCACGGTTTCGAGCTGATCGGCCTGAAGGAGCGCCGGCGCGCGTTCGCCGAGCAGATCGTCCCGGGCGACCGCATCGTCCTCTTCGTCACAAAGGTCATGGCGTTCGGCGCCTCGATCCGCGTGGCGGGCGAGCTGTTCGAGGACCGCGCGAAGGTGTGGCCGGGGAAGCCGGGAAAGGCCGACTCCTACCCGTGGCGCTTCCCCACGGAGCCCGAGGTCGTGCTGGAGGAGGCGGAGTGGGTGCCGGCCGAAAAGCTGGTGGACGAGCTCGAGCACATCCGCAAGTGGCCGCGCGAGCAC
>JAWVFS010000346.1:0-8516 GCA_033855795.1 Solirubrobacteraceae bacterium
GTCGTGGCCGACGTCCGGGTGATCGAGCCCGAGCGCCCCGCCGGCGCCCTGGCTCTTGCCCCGGCCGCCCAGGCCGCGGCCGTGGCCGGTGCGAGCTTCGTCGCCGGCGTGGCCACGGTGGCGGCGATCAAGCACGCCCGCAACCGGCCGGCGATCTCGCGGCGCAACCGCCGCAAGGCGGCCAAGCGCGGCGCCCAGCTCGTCGAGGTTGTCTCCACCCGCTCCTTCCTGGTCGACGTCCACCTGCTCAACCGGGAGTAGGGGAACTCTGGTTGACGTGGTCCGCGAGGTGCGCCCTCGCTGGCCCTTCCGCCTGCCCGGCTTCGGCGGCCGCGACGGGATCCTGCGGGCCGGCGGCGGTGCGCTGACCCGTCTGCTGCACGTCGATGACGAGCCGGCGGTCGTGGGGGTCCGCCAGGCGGCGCGCGATCGTGTCCTGTTCGCCGCATCGGCGGCGGACCACGCGACGGCCGAGGAGGCCATCGCGCGGATGCGCTTCGCGCTCGCGGTCGACGACGACCTGCGGCCCTTCTACGAGCGCTTCCGCTTCGACCCTCTGCTCGGGCGCGCCGTGCGCGCGCGGCCGGACCTGCGCGTGCGCCGCCGGCCGGAGCCGTTCGAGGCGCTGGCGTGGGCGATCTGCGAGCAGCTCATCGAGGCCGAGCGCGCGGCCGCGATCCAGCGGCGGATCGTCCGGCGCTGGGGCCGCCGCTGCCCGCGGAGCGGCCTGCGCGACGCGCCAACCCCGGCGCGCCTGGCGGGCGTGGCGCCGGCCGAGCTGGAGGCGCTCGACCTGTCCGGCGGCCGCTCGCTGACGCTACGCCGTGCCGCCCGGGAGGTCGCCGCGGGCCGCGTCGACCTGCGCGCGCCCGACCACGAGCGCGGCTGGCGCCGCCTGCGAGCGATCCCCGGCATCGGCGCCTGGACGGTGGA
Source organism: Solirubrobacteraceae bacterium (assembly GCA_033855795.1). Lineage (GTDB taxonomy): Bacteria > Actinomycetota > Thermoleophilia > Solirubrobacterales > Solirubrobacteraceae > JALYZC01. The sequence goes on from JAWVFS010000346.1 coordinate 934, forward strand.
GTCGCTCGCGCTGCACGGCCAGGGCCGGTACGACCAGCTCCCGGCCGGCGACCTCGCCTACCTCAAGCTCGTCGGCCGCCTGCGCACCGGTAACCCCCGCGCCCGTGCCGACGAACCCGAGGTGCGCGAGTTCTTCGCGCCCTACGCCCCCTGGGAGGGGCTGGTGGGCGCGCACCTGCTCGCGGCCCGCCGGATGCTTCCCACCCGGATCACAGCCCCTGACCGGGCAGGAACTCGTTCGTCAGCGCGTCGGCGGCGTTCGGCGGCCGCGTGAGCAGCTGGTTGCGCAGCATCCAGTCGCCGTAGGCCGCCCACAGGCGCGGATCCTGGTAGCCGAACGGCCTCGACGAGCCGGCCGGGAAGAAGGGCGTCGCCTTCACCGACGCGAGCTGGAGCTTGGGCTGGAGATCGTGGTTGGCCGCGACGAGGGCCTTCACGGCCCGGGCGGGGTCGCGGCGCGCCGTCTGATAGCCCGCGGTCACGGCGCGCATGAAGCGGCGGATCAGGTTGCCCTTCTCCCGCGCGGCCTTGCGGGTGGCCACGAACACCAGCTCGTCGTATGTGGGGACGCCGGCCCTGTCCACCGGGATGATCGTCGGATTCTTGCGCTGCTGCTGGAGCTGGATGCCCTCGTAATTCCAGAAGCCCGCGAGGGTGGCGTCGACCTTCTTCGACAGCATGGCCGGCACGAGGTTGAAGCCGACGTTGGTCTCGTTCACCGCGGCCGGGTCCACTCCGGCACGGCGCAGGATCGTCTTCAGGTAGGCGGACTGGTACGGGATCCCCGCGGTGCCCACGCGCTTGCCCTTGAGCTGCGCGACCGAGGTGATGTGCTTCTCGCCGAGCGCGATCACGGACGTGAGCGGCTTCTGGACGATCGCGCCGACGGCGACGACCTGCAGTCCGCGGTCGCGCGCCAGCAGCACCTCCGGCTCGTACGAGATCGCCAGGTCGGCGCGGCCGGCCTCGAGCAGCTTCAGCGGCGCGGCCGGGTCCGACGGCGCCCGCAGGCGCACGTCGAGCCCCTGGCGGCGGAATTCTCCGTCGGACTGAGCCGCGTAGATGCCGGCGTGGTCGGCGTTGGGGAAGAAGTCCAGCACCAGCTCGAGGGGCTGCGGCTTGGGCGCGGCGGTGTCCTCCTTCTTGCTGCCGCAGCCGGCGGCGACGGCGAGGAAGGCGACCAGGACGAGACCGGCGGCAAGAAACTTCTTCACGCGACATCTCCTTCGGATCGATGGGCCCACGGCACCAGTCGGCGCTCGGCGAGCGCGAGCGCGCCGAACAGCACGATGGCGAACGCGGCCAGGACGACGACGGCGGCCCACGAGCGCGCCGTCTCGAACTGGGGGATGGACTGCAGGATGAGGTGGCCGAGCCCGTCGCTGGACCCCGCCTGTTCGGCCAGCACCGCGCCGATCACGGCGACCGTTACGGCGATCTTGGCGCCGGATAGGAGTGCCGGCAGCGCGGCCGGCGCCTCGACGTGGCGGAGCGTCTGCAGGCGCGAGGCGTCGAGCGTGCGCATGAGCTTGCGCAGGTCGGGGTCGACGCCGGCGAGCCCGTCGAGGGTCGTCACCACGACCGGGAAGAAGCAGATCAGGCCGACGATCGCCAGCTTCGGCCCGAGGTCGTAGCCCAGCCAGGCCACGAGCAGCGGCGCCACGATCACGATCGGGATCGTCTGCGACGCCACGAGCAGCGGGTACGTGGCTCGTCGCAGCGTCCGCGACAGGTGGATGGCCACGGCCAGCGCCACCCCGGCGGCGAGCGACACCGCGATGCCGAGCAGCACCTCGCCCGCGGTGACGGTGAAGTTGTCCCACAGCAGCCCGCGGTCGGTCCACAGCGAGGCCGCGACGTCGCTGGGCGCAGGCAGCAGGAACTGGTCGATGCCGCCAAGATCGGCGTAGAGCTCCCAGCCCCCGAGCAGCGCGAGGACGAGCAGGGCTGCGCCCATCAGAGCGTCCCTCCCTGCAGTGCGCGCATCGCCTGCTCGCGCAGCGCCACGACCGCGCTGTCGGTCCGCGAGCGCGGGCGGGGGAGGGGCACGGGCAGCTCGGCCACCACGCGGCCCGGGCGGGGCGAGAGCACGACGACTCGGTCGGCCAGCACGACCGCCTCCTCGACGTCATGGGTGACGAGCAGCACCGTCCGCGGTTCGCGCAGTAGGGCCCCGGCCAGCCAGGACTGCATGTCCGCGCGCGTGAGCGCGTCGAGGGAGGCGAACGGCTCGTCGAGCGCGAGCACCGGCTTGCCGGCGAGCAGCGTGCGCAGGAACGCAACGCGCTGGCGCATGCCGCCGGAGAGCTCGGCCGGCCTGGCCGCCTCGAACCCGGCCAGTCCGAAGGTCGCGAAGGCCGGTCGGGCGCGCTCGCGAGCCTCCGTCCGCGAGGCGCCATGAACCCGCAGCGGCAGCGCCGCGTTGTCGAGCGCGCTCGCCCAGGGCAGCAGGAGGTCGCGCTGGGGCATGTACACGGCGGGCCCGGCCTCGACCCGGCCGGCGTCGGGGGTCTGCAGAGCGCACACGAGCTCGAGCAGCGTGGACTTCCCGCATCCGCTCGGACCCACGACGGCGACGATCTCGTTGGCCGCCACGCGCAGGGTCAGGCCGCTCAGCGCGGCCACGGCGCCGCGCCGGCCGCGGTACGTGCGCTCGACGGCGTCGACCCGGACGCCGGCTGGGGCGGCGGCCGCCAGCGGCGGCGAAACGGGGACCTCGGCGGTGGTGGTCATCGCTCCCTTCGCGGGCATTACCCCACAGGTTCGAAGGGTCAGCGCCGGGCGGGTGCCCCGGAGGCGCTATCTCAGCCGGCTTGCCCGCCAGCCCCCCTGGTTACGGTCGATCTGATGCTACCGCGGGCGGGCGCCAAACATGATCGAGGGCGCCGGGGCGGCGCGGGCAACCTGCTACAGGAGGCTTCCGCCCGGCGGCACGACCCACAGGCGCTCGGCGAGCTCCGCGGCCGCCTGTTCGCCCAGATCCGCGACGGTCTGGGCTCCCTCGTCGGACATCCGTCGCGCGAGCTCCGACCACGCCCGGGCGACGGACCCCACCTTCACGGTCGGACCCCAACCGACCGCGGACGCCAGCTCGTCGGCGCGCGCCCGGACCTCCTCGCCTGTCAGTTCGCCGAACGGCTTGTCTTGGCCGCTGGCATACACGGGTTGGCGGAGCACGTCCTTCGCCGGCGAGGGATCGGTGTCGTCTACCACGGCAGTCCCCATCTCGGCATCGCGGAGAAGCCGCCTCGCTCGATCGCGCGCTCGGTGTCCGGCGAACGCCGCGTCGTGGCATAGGGAGGCATCTTCCACGGATGCGCGGCGATGGTGCCGTAGTGCTCGCGCAGGTAGGCGGTCAGGTCGCCACGGTGCTCAGGGCACGCGTAGCGGATCGGGCCCAGTGGGCCGCGGCCCTGCCAGACGAGCCAACGCCCCGGGAGGGCATCGAGGTACTCGCCGAAGGCGAGTTCACGGAGTTGCCGCTCGAGGCTCCGCTGGGTCTCGGGATCCGGGACCGCTTCGCAGAACTGGCAGCGGAAGATCATCCGGACGGGCATCGGGCCCTCACCAGCGGCGTTGATAGCCGGTCTCGAGGCGATCGGTCCGGCGCCGCCACTCGGGCTCGACGTCATACCTGGTCCGCATCCTGCGTCGTCGGAAGCGCTTGAGGACGGGCCCGTAGGCAAAGCGCGTCGCGGCGAGCGTTCCGAGGCGGTCCGGCTCCACGAACGGCATGAACCGGTCGGGGAAGCCCGGGCTCGTGCACGCGATGCAGATGCCACCGGCGTTCGGGCAGCCGCCGATCCCGTTCATCCAGCCCCGGACCGGCACGTTGCACTTCACGATCGGGCCGCTGCAGCCGACCTTCACCAGGCAGGTGTGCTCGTCGCCGAGCGCCCCGGCGAACTCCCCCTGCTCGGCGAACCCGGCCCGGTCGCAGCTCTCGTGCACCGTGCGCTCGAACAGCCAGCGCGGGCGACCCTCGTCGTCCAGGTCGATCTCCGGGGCGATCCCGGCCAGCTGCATGATCAGGTACAGCAGGGTCTCGGTGATGTTGTCCGGTTGGGCCGGGCAGCCGGGAAGATTCACGATCGGGATGTCCAGACGGGACGACCAGTCCCGTCCCAGATAGTCACGCAGCCCCATCGCGCCGGTCGGGTTGTTCTTCATCGCCGGGATCCCGCCGTAGGCCGCGCACGTCCCGACCGCCATCACGCCGGCCGCCCTGGGAGCCAGGCGATCGATCCACGAGTTCGTCGTGATCGGTTGCCGCGTGTCGGGATCCACGCCGAGCGCCGCCCAATGGCCGTCTCCGTTGATCTGCTCGTTCGGCACCGACCCCTCGAGCACGAGCAGGAACGGGTCGAGCCTGCCCGCCTCGGCGTCGTAGAAGTGCTGCATGAAGTCCTCACCCGTCTCGAAGGAGATCAGGGGGTTGTAGATGACGACGCCCGGCATGCCGGGGATCGTCCGACCGAGGAGGTCCTCGAGGCTCGGGCTTGTGGCCGCGGTCATCGCGACCGTGTCGCCGTCGCAGCCCAGGCCGCTCGTCATCCAGAGGACATGGATCAGAAGCCGCTCGGTCTCGTTCTGTCGCGGGCTGAACTCGGGATGCGCCATCAGGATCGCGGTGCCGCGGCGCCGGACGCGGCGCGGTGCGGCAGTCGCTCGACGGGACGTTGGAGCTGCGCGAGCTGGTCGTCGAGGCCGCCATGGAGATGCCAGTGGCCGGCGGCACCCGTCACCAGCCCCGCGTCCGCGAGGCGCGCGAGAGCGTGCGAGATCGAGGGCCGCTCGGCGCCGGCGAGGCGGCCGAGCAGCGAGTGGGTGAGCGGCAGCGACACATGGATGCCGCTCGGCTCGACGCGGCCCCAGCGCTCGGCCAGGTGCCAGAAGAGCAGCGCCAGCCGCACCTCGAGGCGCGGCTGGCACATGATGGCGCGCTGCACGTCGAGGTCGCGCGCGCGCCGTCCCACGCGGCGGAGCAAGGCCCGGCCGAGCTGGGGCCACGGCCGCACGCGCTCCGCGAACGCGCCGTCGAGCACCGCGATGCGAGTCGGGAGGAGCACCCGCCACGCCGGGATGCGGTCGATGAGCTGTTCGTCGCCGTTGCTCCACGGCTGCAGGAGATCGCCCGTGCCGACGAGCTCGGTCGCCGTGCGGGTGCCCACGCGCACGTCGAATGCGATCACGCCGTCGAGCACCAGCAGGCCCAGCGACTCGGGGCCGGGATCGAACCAGCGCCTCAGGTCGCACTCGCCGACCGGCGCGTCGAACACGGGGACGCTCGCGATCCGGCGCACGACGATGCGCATGCGCTGGTCAAACTCGTCGGCGAGGTCCTTGTCCACGTCGAGCAGGTAGCAATACGACGTCGGTGGCCGCGCCCGGAGCGTCTCGACGCGAGGCTCGGTGGGTGTGGACCAAACCGGAGCGGGTCCGTCTACGGGCTCTGCATCGTGGGGGTGCATGGCTGTGTTCATCGAGCCCCGTCCGGCATCGAATCACCGCGTCCCGGCAATCATTTCACGCGGGTCCCGCGGGGGTGGTAATCCGGATTACCACCCCCCGTCGTAACCACGATTACCGGCCCCCGGAAAAGAGCTCCGCGCAGTGATAGACCCCTGCAACTGCGAGGACGCCGGTCCGCGCCGACCTCTTCGGGGGACGAGTCGGACGGCGGGAGAGAGAGGGGATCAGGGCCGATGTGCCTGGCGATTCCGGGGCAGGTGATCGAGATCGTGGACGAGGCCAACCGCCTCGCCAAGGTCGACGTCGCGGGGGTGCGGCGCAACGTCAACGTGGGGCTGCTCGACGAGGACGGGACCGCTGCCGTACCGGGCGACTGGGTGCTCATCCACGTGGGCTTCGCCCTCTCCAAGGTCGACGAGGAGGAGGCCCACGCCACGATGGACCTGCTCGAGCGGATGGGCTCGGACTACGAGCAGGAGCTCGAGGAGCTGAAGGCGAGCGCCATCGAGTGACGTTCTGCGACCCGGAGCACCACTGCATCACCTGCGGCGACGACGGAGTCCCGATGCGCGTGCTGCGAGTCGATGCCCGTCGACTGGCGACGTGCCTGGACGACGACGGTGCTCACCACACCGTGGACGTCGAGCTCGTGGGCGACGTCGGGCCCGGCGACAACGTGCTGGTGCACGCCGGCGTCGCCCTCGCGCGCCTCGCCGAGGGGGCATTCGCGTGAAGTTCGTCGACGAGTTCCGCGACGCCGAGCTCGGCCGGGCCGTGGCGGGCGAGATCCTGGCGAGCGTCGAGCCCGGTCGCCACTACAAGTTGATGGAGGTGTGCGGCGGGCACACCCACTCGATCTACAAATACGGTGTCGACGACCTGCTTCCCACCAACGTCGAGCTCGTGCACGGTCCCGGCTGCCCGGTGTGCGTGATCCCGATGGGCCGCGTCGACGACGGCATCGCGATGGCCCACGAGGAGGGCGTGATCTTCACGTGCTTCGGCGACATGCTCCGCGTCCCGGGATCCGACGGGACGCTGCTCGACGCCAAGGCGCAGGGCGCGGACGTGCGGATGGTCTACTCGCCGCTGGACGCGCTGCGCATCGCCCGCGAGAACCCGGACCGCGACGTCGTGTTCTTCGCGATCGGTTTCGAGACGACGGCGCCGTCGACCGCGCTGACGCTCAAGCGGGCCAAGGCCGACGGGGTGTCCAACTTCTTCTGCATGTGCAACCACGTGACGATCGTGCCGCCGCTGCGGGCGCTGCTGGACTCGCCGGACCTGCGACTCGACGGCTTCATCGGGCCGGGCCACGTGTCGACCGTCGTCGGTGCGCGTCCCTTCGAGTTCATTCCGGCCGACTACGACCGGCCGGTGGTGATCGCCGGCTTCGAGCCGCTCGACCTGCTCCAGGCGATCCAGATGATCCTGGCCCAGCTCGCCGACGGCCGCTGCGAGGTCGAGAACCAGTACAAGCGCGTCGTACCGCACGAGGGCAACCTGCGCGCGCTCGAGGTGATGGCCGACGTGTTCGAGTTGCGTCCACACTTCGAGTGGCGGGGGCTGGGCTTCATCTCCCAGAGCGCGCTGCGTCTGTCCGACGCCTACGCGGACCTCGACGCGGAGCAGCGCTACTCGGTGCCGGGCGTTCGGGTCGCCGACCCCAAGGCGTGCCAGTGCGGCGAGGTGCTCAAGGGCGTCATCAAGCCGTGGGAATGCAAGGTCTTCGGGACCGCCTGCACCCCCGAGCACGCCATCGGCACGTGCATGGTCTCCCCCGAGGGAGCCTGCGCGGCCTACTACAACTACGGGCGCTTCGCGCGCGACCGCGAGGTGGTGTGACGATGGCCGACGGCGCGGCCGTGTCGGACCGCGAGGAACGGATCCTCGGCATCATCGAGACCGCCCGGGCCAAGCGCCCGAAGTTCAAGGACGCGCAGATCACGATGGCGCACGGCGCGGGAGGCAAGGCCACGCAGACCCTGATCGAGGGACTGCTCGTGCCGGCATTCGGCTCGGCCGCCCTCGCGGCGCTGGCCGACGCCGGGACGGTCACGGTGCAGGGAACGGACCTCGCCATGACCACGGACAGCTTCGTCGTCAAGCCG